>CACZQX010000230.1 GCA_902783445.1 uncultured Lachnospiraceae bacterium | reverse complement strand
TATCAGCATGTAAATTAAGAAAATCAGAATAACCACAACCATAAGTTCCATGGCAACGGTCATGGTAAGGGAAATATTTCTTGTAAGAACTATTTCGTCCCTCGGCATAAGAGTTACGATGAAGCAGCCTTCCGCCTCGCCGTACATGCCGATAAAGTCTTTGTCTTCTATCTTTACATTGAATGTTTGATATTCTTCTTTAAAATAATCCGCCTTGTTAAAGCCCAAGGTACTTGTGGATGAGTAGTTGTTTTTGCTGTTGCAAAGAAGTTTGCCGTTTTCGTCGCAAACCAAAATATATCCGTTTTCGCCCACATGCCTGTTTTGGATCACATTTTTTAGTTGATTTACTATTTCGTTTCTGAATTGCGCAGCATCATATCCCACCTGAACAAATCCGCCGGTGTTTATAATATATCCTGCGTATTTTCTGTATATGCTTGCATCATATGTGATTGGCTGATATTTTTGAACATAGCAAGTGCCCCCCGAAAGAATCGTCAAAAACTCGGCAGATTGCTCTCCCGAAGCCATATCAAAGCCCACAAAATCCGGATTTGAAGAATGAGTAATAATACCCTCTTTGTTGATATAGCTGATTTCAGCCACATTGTAGGATTTCATAAGTTTGTTGAAAGCCTCGGCATCAAGATTGTCAATACCTATCGTTTCCACATCAAAGGCCAGGAATTTTGCGATTTCAAGAAGATGTGCATCAGATTCGTCATTAATGGCATTTTCTACGTCTTCCAAGTTAATTTGCAGCATTTGCCTTGCATTTTCTTCGGACAATTTTGTCTGAAGAAGCCACAAAATAAGAGTCATTGCAATAAATGCAACAACAATACAGACAACAAGCCATCTTAAGAATGTTCTGGAAATTTTAGTTTTCTTCCCCATTTATCATTCACCACGTAAAAAAACATAATGCGCCCTTTAATAAAAGAGCGCATTCAAAAATTATTCGATAGTTAAAATATCAACAAAGCCCGTTACTTCAAACACTTCCATGATTGTGTCATTTACATTTTTAACAACCATTTTACCTTGTGCATTCATAGTTTTCTGCGTTGCAAGAAGAACTCTCAAGCCTGCCGAAGAAAGATATTCGAGATTTGAAAAATCAAGTTCTAAGTTGTCAATTCCGTCAAGAGAAGCTTTTAATTCCCCTTCAAGTTCAGGTGCTGTTGTCGTATCAAGTCTGCCTTCCACCTTTACGCAAAGCTTTGACCCATCCAATGTCTTATTAATTGTCATACCTTTATCTCCTCAATTCTATTCTCTTAATTGGGTAATCCCTTATATAATAAGATTATAGCACACAATACAATCTTGTAAAAGAAATTTTTTTAAAAAAGGAGCTCCCGATTTAAAGGAGCTCCTTGAAAAATATATTTTGTTTCAAAATATATTCTTACAAACTATTCGCTTTTAGCCGCAATTTTCTTCTTAGCCTTCGGCTCCGAGAACCTTCTTTGTGAGAATATCTCGAAGTTAAGTTTCTTCTGAAGGGTACCGATGATACCGTCAGGAAGGAATAAGATAACCAAAATTGCGATTATACCTAAGATGATGTTTGACCATCCAGGGTAATGTGACAATGTTTCTTCCAAAATAACGTAGATAAATGCACCAAGGATAGGTCCGAGCATTGTTCCTATACCACCAATGATAACGATAAATACGATAGAAACCGTCCAACCGATATCGAAGCCGGCACTTGGATAAATTGTACCTTTGTTAAGATAGAACATTGCACCTGCAACGGCTGTAATAACCGCACATATTACAAAGCAAAGAAGTTTTGATTTGAATATGTTAACACCTACTGATGAAGCTGCATCGGCATCATCTCTCATAGCTGTAAGACCAAGACCGATTTTACTCTTAAGTAAGAAGTAAACAACGATGAAGGCTGCGATTACAAGAACAAGGGCCATGTAGTAGATTGAACCTGTCCTTGGGTAAGGTGATACGGTAACTGACATACCACCACCCATGTTTACATAACTCCAACTTGTAAACCATGTCTTAAGTGCTTCGGCAACAACCCATGTTGCGATTGCGAAATACATACCTCTCATTCTGAAGAGAATAACAGCAAGTCCAAGTGAGATAACGCCTGCGATTACTGCACCTACGAAGAAGCCCATTGCATATCCCAAATGATATGTTGTGGTCACTACGCAAAGCGCATAACCTGCGATACCGATAAATGACTGCTGACCTAAAGATGTCATACCTGTGTAACCACTCATTAAGTTCCATGCGATACCAAGAGCGCAGTAAAGGAAAATCTTGAGAAGATAACGCTGTCCGTTGCTTGTTATAACGCCTGTCATCGGCAAAATAGCAAGGAGGGCAATAGCGATAACACAAATTATAATTAATGGAGTTCCGCCAAATACTTTGACAGTTCCACGTGGTTTATTATCCATTATATTTTCCTCCTTTCCTACTTACTGAACAAGCCCTGAGGTCTGATAGCAAGCATTGCGATAAGGATGATGTAACTGATTAACATACCATAGTTAGCACCACCCGCAACCTGTGCGATACCAAAGATAAGACCTGCAACAAGTGTACCCGGGATAGATCCCATACCACCGATAACAACGACACCGAATGCTATAAGAAGGTAGCTACCACCCGAAGATGGGTAGAATGTCCAACGCATTGCAACGCACATACCTGCGATAGCTGCTGTAGCCATAGCGATACCCATTGCGATTGCATATGTTTTCTTAACACTTACACCCATAAGTGAAGCTGCCTGTGTATCATCCGAAGTAGCTCTGATTGATTTACCGAGGTATGTCTTACGAAGGAAAATTGTAAGAATACCGATTGTAACCAAACTGATAATTAAGATCAATACATCAAGGATTGAAACATAAAGTCCACCAGGAAGTGAGATGTTTTCTCTTCCGAAAATGTTCTTGATGAATGAAATGTTTGCATGCTGTGCATCTGCTGAGAAAAGAAGAAGCATAGCATCCTGTAAAATAATTGATAAACCGAATGTTACCAAAAGTGCAGGTTCGGAACCTTTAAGCATAACCCTGTTAATAAGACCATACTGAAGTACGATACCTACTACGAAAAGCAAAGGAACTGTGATAATCAAACTCCAAATCGGAGAAACACCCATTGCTTTTGCAAGGATTGTTGAAAGGTAAGAACCAATAATTACGAATTCACCATGTGCTAAGTTGGTAAGTTTAACGATACCGAAGATCATAGTCATACCTACACCTAAGAGAGCGTATATACCACCTAGCAAAATACCACTGATTACTATTTGCATAATATACCTCCTTAAATACCAAAGTATGCTTTTTTGATTTCTTCTTCGCCGAGCTCTGCAGAGTTACCTGAAAGCACAACATTACCTTTAAGCATAACGTGGCTGATTTCACCTGTTTTAATAGCACGCTTTGTATCCTGTTCAACAAGTACGATTGTAAGACCGGTATCTTTGTTGATTTTTTTGATAGTAGCGTATATATCTTTTATAATTGTAGGAGCAAGTCCCAAAGAAATCTCGTCAAATAAGATAAGCTCAGGTTTTGTCATAAGAGCACGACCTACAGCTACCATCTGACGCTGACCGCCGGAAAGACTTCCCGATAAGTCATTTCTCTTTTCCTTAAGTACAGGGAAAAGTGTATAAACCATATCAAGTGTGTCTTTAACTCCCGCACGGGCGTTCTTAGGGAAACTACCCATAATCAAGTTGTCTTCTACTGTCATTCTTATAAAGCAACGGCTACCCTGAGGCACAAGTGAAAGTCCTCTTGTAACGATTTTTTCTGCAGGAAGGTTTGTGATATCTTCACCTTTGAAGTAAACTTTTCCCGCACTTGCTTTATGAATACCTGCAATAGTATCCATAAGTGTTGATTTACCGGCACCGTTTGCACCGATAACGGATACTATTTTTCCTTGTGGTACATCCAGGCTTGCGGAATGTACTGCGATGAAATCGCCGTATTTAGCCTGAACACCTTCAACCTTTAACATCGGCTCACTCATCTTCTTCCACCCCCAGATATACTTCTTCTACGAGCTTGGAGTTCATAACTTCTCTCGGCTCACCTATGAGTAAATTGTGGCCTTCAGCCATACACATAAGTACGTCTGTAGACTCAACCATTGTCTGGATAACGTGTTCGATCCAAACAATCGAATAGTTAGCTGCCTTAAGGTCGGCAACCATTTTCATAACATCCTGCACTTCGGCTTCTGTAAGACCGGCAGCAACTTCATCAAGAAGTAAAAGCTGTGGTTTTGTGCCGAGTGCACGAGCAATCTCCATTCTCTTTCTGTCAAGGAGGGTTAATTCTCCTGCGCGAATTTCTCTTTTTTCATATAATGATGTTAACTTTAATGCTTCCAAGGCAACTTCGCGGCCCTCGTGTTCAGAACATTTCGCACCGTGAACTGCTGCAACGAGCACGTTTTCAAATACGCTCATTCCTTCGAAAGGACGAGGTACCTGATATGTACGACCAATACCAAGCTGACAACGAGCATTCGCCGGCATCTTAGTAACGTTCTGTCCATTAAATGTTATCTCTCCCTGTGTCGGAATAATAAGTCCGATAAGAGCATTAAACATTGTTGTCTTACCACAACCGTTTGGGCCGATGACGCCGTAAACGTCACCTTTCTTTACCTCAAATGATAAGTCGTTAAGAATCTGAACTCTACCATATCCTGCATTAACGTTTTTAAATGTTAATATGTTGTCCATCTTTTCTCCTTTTATTTATACGCCGCATTAGGCATTTTGAGGTTCGTATTTTCAAAAGAAGGTGGAGAAGGTTTACTCCTCCACCTCTTTTGATAATTTTCTTAAATTTCTAATCCCTTTTTAAAGATTATTTTGTTGTGCAGTTACCTGCAATGTATGCACCTGTTGTAGGAACTACATCGTATACAGAGTTGTCGATAACTACGAGTGAGAGTTTACCGCCAACCATCTGCCACTGTCCACCACCGATACATGTGTCAGAGTATGTTAAACCACCCATTGTCTGGTCATATTTGATTGGTCCAACGATTGTCTCTGTATCGATTTTTGCAAGAGCGTCACGTACTGCTTCTTTATCTGTTGTTCCTGCTGCCTGGAATGCCTGAACCGCAAGTTCAAGAGCTGCATAACCATAACCTGCAGGCTGTGGCATTGTACGTCCGTTATCTGTTAAGTATTTAGCACCGAGTTCTTCGCAAGATGCACCTGTAAGTGCAGATACGAATGTGTTAGTAGGTGCCCACCATACTTCTGTCATGATACCTTCAGCATCATCACCTAAAGCTGCAACGTCACCTTCAAGCAAGCAACATTTACCCATTGTGATACATCCAAGTTCAATACCTGTAGCCTTAACATCTTTAATAAGATTTAAGAAATCAGGTGGAATGTTTGTACCTGCAAGGATATTAATCTGCTCTGAAGCATATTTGCTTACATAGCTTGAAAAGTCTGTTGTACCTGATGGATACTGACCCGGATCGACAAGTACATAACCATCTTCTGCAACTTTCTCTTTGAATACGTTGTACCAAGCTGTACCATCTGCGTCGTTAGCAAAAGCGATACCTACTTTAGCACCTGAACCAGGAGCATATCCTGCTGCTGTCCAAAGAGCTTTATACTGTTCGTAAACCTTTTCGATTGTCCAGAATGCGTGGAATGTCCATTCGAATTTGTCAGCTGAACCTGCTACTGCGTTAACAGGAGCCTGAATAGCTACACAAGGAACACCAAAACGTTCTGCAACTGCTGCTACAGGAATAACTGTTTCAGGAGTCTGAATAGCAACGAGCATATCTACGTTGTCCTCTTCAACTAACTTCTGAGCCATTTCTGTACATGTGTTTGAATCTGACTGTGAATCGTAAACAATTACGTCAATGTTTTTAGCTGCACCGTCAACTTCGATACCGCCGAGTTTGTCGTTAACGTATGTTTCGATTTCGTTAACCAACCAGTCAACACCTTCACCGTTACCTGCAAGGGCACCGGTTGTTGGGTTTACGTAACCAATTTTGATTACGTCGCCTGATGAACCGCCTGAGCCACCGTTCTCGCAGCCTGCAAGCATGCTTGCGCCGAGTGCCGCTACGATTCCGAAAGCCAAAAGACTTCTTTTCTTCATCCTTTTTCTCCTTTCAAAGACCAAAATATATTTTTCCATACCCCCAAGCGAACCTTCTTAATTTCGCTCTCAAGTACAATCCAAATTTTACGCTGATTATTATGAAATGTCAACAAAACTGCCCCT
>CACZQX010000229.1 GCA_902783445.1 uncultured Lachnospiraceae bacterium | reverse complement strand
TTTTCCTTTGATACTGAACATTGTGTCAACAAAATTCTTTTCAATATTAACCATTTCTAGTCTTCCTCCTATTTTTGGCATAATTTTTAGCGCACCTTAAGCGCACTAATGTCCATAGCCATGTAATATAAATTTATCAAAAAATGACATTTCGTTCATTGTGCAATTGCACAATAAACCCGTTAATGTTTAAAGTTTTTTGTGTGGTTGCACAAACAAACATAACGACATTTCTCAATCAGTGTAAATTGCGGTCTTTGTTGCATCTATTCCGTTTGGTTATAGGTTTATTACTTGCTTATTTTGTCGAATTTGTAACACTTTTGTAACATAATTAACCTAATTGTTACTATTTTACTTCGTAGGCTTGTACGCGTTCCGCACCGTATTTTCGAGTTTTTAACGTACTTTAATTGTGATTTTTATTATATTTTATCGATTAACATATAAGTAAAAGCCGCCACTCCGCCCGTTATCAACATGGTAAGGATAGGGTTTAGCTTGTACTTTCGAAGCAAGAACAAGGCGCCCGCAAATATAACAACCGCCACCAAATCCAAGCTGTCGATGGAAATCTTTTCTCCGAAGAATGCAAGCAATACTATAGAAAATCCCGCTGCCGCAATCAATGCAACACTTGCGGGTCTCAAGCCCTTCATTACAGCCTGCATTATTTTTAGGTTTCTGTATTTAAAGAAAAAGAATCCCACTATGCTGGCAATGATAATGCAAGGCAATATGTTGGAAAATGTGGCTGCCATTCCTCCCAAGATTCCCGCCATTTTAATGCCCACATGAGTTGCGGCATTTATGGCAATGGGACCCGGCGTCATCTGAGAAATGGTTATAATATCGGCAAACTCATCCAAACTCATCCAGTCATGTACCACCATAACCTGCTCTTTGATAAGGGGCAAAGCGGCATATCCGCCGCCAAAGCTGAAAAGACCTATCTGAAAGAAGCTTTTGAACAATTCAAAAAAAATCATTCTTTCGCCCCCTTCCCGTCTTCATTCTTTCTTCCGCCAAGCATTGTAGCCGCACCGATGGCCGCAGCAACGATGATTATAAGAATGACATTTACATCAAAGAAGGCCTGGGCAATGAATGCCACAACAAAAATTCCGATACCCAATATGCTTTTCTTCTTAATAATGGTGGAAAGCATACCGATTACCACATCTACCATTACGGCCGCAACACCGATTCTCATGCCCTTTAGCACAAGAGCCACAATCGTATTGTCTTTAATTGCGCTGTAAATCACTGAAATAACCGCCACAACAGCCATAGGCGGGATTACCGTTCCCACAACCGTTACAATGGCGCCCGGCACCCTGCCCATTTTATAACCTATAAGAATAGATGCATTTATTGCAATGGGACCCGGGCATGACGTTGCAATGGCAATGAGGTCAAGCATTTCGTCTTCGTCGAACCATTTGTATTCTTCCACAAATTTACGCTGCATCAAAGTTACCATTACATAACCACCGCCGAATGTAAAAAGAGATATTAAAAATGTTGATTTGAAAAGCTTCCAATAAAAGGAAAGCCCCTGTCTTTTTTCTTCCATATAAAATCACTATTTGCCGTAAGTTTCCGACAACCTTTTTATTTCTTCTTGCATAGTTTCCAGCACGCTTTGGGGCTCAACTATTTTTACGCCCTCACCAAGACTTATTATCCAAGAGATAAATTGTCTTGATACGCTTGCCTCAACTATGATTCTTACTGTGTTTTCGTCCACTTTTATTACCGGAATATCAAGACCGAATCTGTCAAAAATCACGCCAACCATGGAATTGTCCACTTCAAGAGTAACTTTCTTTGATTCGCCGCCAAACATACCGAAAGTTTTTTTGGAAAACTTTGCAAGATTGAATTTTTCGTAGGCCTTGGCCCCTTCCCTGGATTCGTCCAAAGAAGCAATATCTTTCATCTTATCTACTCTGAAAAACTTTTCTTTCTTTTCTTCTCCGTCATAGGCGATAAGATAATAGTTTTCGTCATCCCATGTAAGAGCCCAAGGACTCACCGTATATCTGTCTCCGTTCCTTCTGGGTTTCAAAGTTTTATCCACATTCCATGTATAGTAAGAAAATGCGATTTGCTTGTTTGCATTCATGGCCTGATAGAGCGCATCTATATTATAGTAAATGTTCTCGTTCATGGTTTTTACGCGATCCGCCACAAAAACCTGCCTCTGTAAAAGATTGCTTTCATAGCGGCTGGAAAACTGCTCTATTTTCTTAATCAGACTGTTGGATTTCTTTTCCGTAATAAACTTTGCCGACTGCACAATATCCACCAAAAGCTTAAGTTCCGGTAATTCAAAGACTTTGTCTGCAAGAAAGTAAGATACTTTGCCGTCTTTCGTTGTTTTTTCAACGCTTAGGCCAAAGTCATCCAATGCCGCAAAATCCGTGTAAATGCTCTTTCTTTCCGCCTTAATCCCGTAAGCTTCAAGCTTTTCTATAAGCTCTTGGGTTGTAATGGAATGAGTCTCATCGGTATATTTGTAAAGTATTTTTAAAA
>CACZQX010000228.1 GCA_902783445.1 uncultured Lachnospiraceae bacterium | reverse complement strand
GTTTGTCGGATTTAACAATATTCATGTCCCACTGTACGCATGCGGCCTTAACAACATTACTTGTAAAAGTTCCGGCACTTACGCAGGGCGTCTTAGAAAACACCATTGCCATGTCTTTTCTGTTCGCATACTTAACACCTGCCTCGGTATATGCAGCTTGGAATCCTTTGGCTGCTGTAACGCCGCCTTTTATAATATTAATTGACATATCCATTCTCCTAGTATTTATTTTAAATTGCAAGAATCTTATATACACCTCATCCGGTTCCTTCGGAACCACCTTGTCTCGCCTACCTGCTCGGTCGGCTCACAAACTTGTCGTCCACCGGACGACGTTCGCCCTCAAGGGGAAGGCTTTATTTATTGAATGCAGTGATGTTGGCTTCATTAAGCGTAAAGTCGTAGTAGTTAAGGTCTTCTCTTCTGGTCCAGCCGACCTGTTTCCAGAATGCGTTACCGATATCGTTGGTTGTAAACGCAATCAGGCTGACCTTGTTGATGCCCTCGGATTTGAGTTTTTCCATGCACTTAACCACCATTGCTTTGCCGATACCGTGCATTCTTACGTCTTCCCTTACGCACACGTGATAAAGACATCCTCGTCTTCCGTCGTGTCCGCAAAGAATCGCACCTACCACTTCTCCGTTAAATATACATACTACAGAGCAACCGGGATTTCTTCGAAGGAATTTCTCCACGCCTTCATAGGAATCGTCAATACTTCTGATTGCAAATCCTTTAATTGAAAGCCAAAGTTTTTTAACACCTTCGTAATCTTCAATTGTCATTTCCCTGACATGCCAGTCACTCATAAATTACCTCGTTAATGTTGTTTTGTTACACTTTTTTAAAAAATAGCCAAAAAAGAACCGTCCCCAAATGGTTATTTGAAGATGCGGCCGAAAAGGCCTTTTTTCTTTTGAGAATTTATTTCTTCTTCGATGAGGCGTTCGTTTTCCTTGGCAAGTTCCTCATCTTTTTGTTTTTTCACTTCAAGCGCAGCGCCGATTAAATCAGATAATTGCGCTACTATAATGGGCTTTTCGATGAAAAGCAATTCCTCTGCCAAATCTTCAAACTCCGGAATGAGTTCGCTTTTGTTTCGCATTATGCAAAGGGGGACCTGTACCCCCTGAGCACGTAAGTTTTTGACAACTTCGATGCTCAAAGCAACAGGCCCCTTCATATCAATCATAAAAAAATCGTATTGTTTTTTGGGGGCTTCCATCAACGTCTCAACAGCACCGTATGAATCTATATAAAGATTTCCCGTGGTCTGAATCCTCCTGTCGGATTCTCTGTCAAGAAGTCTCTCCAAGTGCTTTCTGTCGGCAATATTATCGTCCAGTACAGCTATATGCATTTTTGTCCCCCAACCCTTTTTACATTATTTTGAATAAATCAAGTATCCGATCAAAGAAATCAACTCGTCAATGTCATCATCAAAATGCTCTGCAGTAGGTCTTCCGATAAGAATAACCATGTCGTTTGTCTTCTTGTTGAATGCAAAAAGCCATACTTCATAGTTGGAATAACCGCCGTTTTCTGCACCGCCGTTGTAGTCGGTTATTCTGTCTGCTGTTCCGTAGCACCATGTATCATTGTAATCAATGAGTTCTTCATCATAGTAAAGATCGTTATCGGCATCATAAATTCCGAGATGATCAAGATAATTTTCATATGCTTCCTGTCTTGTGGATCCTAATAATGTGTAATCCTCATATGCATATGCGGGGAACTCGAACTCAGCACCGTGATCGTTGGTATAAACTGCATAGTTTTCGGTGTCGCTCTGCTCGCCGTGTGAGAATGTATAGCCGTATTTTTCAAGATCAAGGAAAACTGTTGTTCCGACTTTCATCTTAACGTCTTCGGGATTGTTCTGAAGTCCCTGATCGATAATGTCATTGAAAAGGTCTTCATAGTTACCGTTGAAAGTAACAGTATTATCTCCGCTGCCGTTATCATCATTTCCGTCATCAAGATCAAAGTCAAAATCAAATCCGTTGTTATTTGACAAATCATCATTATCAAATGAGAAAGTATTGTTGTTGTCCGTATTATTAAGATTGTCGATAACATTAACGTTTTCCAATCCTGCATCATCAAGAGCTTCATTTACACCCTGCATGAATGCTCC
>CACZQX010000227.1 GCA_902783445.1 uncultured Lachnospiraceae bacterium | reverse complement strand
CCTTCGGTGTGTCCGGTGCCATCCAATTTGCAGCGGGCATGAGCGGAGCCGAAACTATTGTGGCGGTTAATAAGGATGAAAACGCCCTTATTTTCAATATTGCGGATTATGCCATTATCGATGATTTAAGCAGCGTTCTGCCTGAACTTGTGGAATCCGTTGAAAGGGCAAGGAGTTAAAGATGAGTTTTCCATACAAAAAGATAGATAATACAGATATTGAATATATAAAATCTTGTTTAAATGACGGCAAATGCTTTGTGGGAGATGAGATTCCAAACGAATACTACCACGATGAAATGCCCGAATACGGCATTTTTAAGCCGGATATTTATGTTGAACCTTTAAATGCCACAGAGGTTTCAAAGATTATGAAATACGCAAATGAAAACAACATTCCCCTTACCGCAAGAGGCGCGGGTACCGGTCTTGCCGGTGGTGCCACTTGCAAATACGGCGGCATTATGCTTTCTCTTATGCGTATGAATAAGATAATCGAAGTAGACGAAGAAAACCTCTCCATGACGGTAGAGCCCGGGGCCCTGCTTTTGGATGTGGCAAAAGAAGCCATGGAACACGGCCTTTTTTATCCGCCGGATCCGGGCGAAAAAACAGCTTCCATCGGAGGTACGGTTATTACCAATGCCGGTGGCATGAGGGCAGTGCGTTACGGCCTGACCCGTGACTATGTCCGTGCCATAGAGGCGGTGCTTCCAAACGGAAATATTGTCAATTTCAGCAGCAATGTTGTTAAAAATACAACGGGACTGGATGTCAAGGATTTGATTATCGGTTCCGAAGGCATACTTTGCATCGTTACAAAGCTTGTGCTTAAGCTTATTCCAAAGCCGAATGTTTCTCACAGTCTTTTGGTGCCTTTTGACAATCTTGAGCATTGTATAAAGACTGTGCCAAAAATTTTGGCAAGCTCCGTGGTTCCTACGGCTATCGAGTTTATCGAAGAGGAGCTTTTGGAGATTTGCGAAAGGACCTTGGGAAAGGTCTTTCCGGACAGAAGCGGCAGCGCTTATCTTATTGTCATGATTGACGGAAGCTCAAAACAAGCGGTGGAAAGTGATTGCGATATTGTTGCCGAAATTTGCCTAAATGCCGGGGCCTTGGACGTCCTCGTTTGCGACACGGAAGAGCGTATAGGCTCTGTTTGGTCCGTCAGAGGTGCGGTGCTTGAAGGCATGAAGGCAGACACCACAAGCGAAGAAGAATGCGACGTTGTGGTGCCGAGAAACAAAATTGCCGAGTATGTGCTGGCGGCAAAAGAAATAGCAAAACAGCACAGAGTCCGCATTATTACCGTTGGTCATGCGGGGGATGGAAATATCCATACGGAGATTTTACGTGACGACTTGACCGACGAAGAGTGGAAAGTTACCACAGATGCGGTACTTCGGGCCCTCTATGCAAAAAGCAAAGAGATGGGGGGCCAACTTTCCGGCGAACACGGTGTTGGTAACGGAAGGCTTAAATATCTTAAGGATTTCGTAGGTGAAGAGATGTATGATGTTTACAAAAACATCAAGCTTGCCTTCGACCCAAACCTGGTGCTTAATCCGGGTAAAGTGATAGAGTTTTAGTGTTTTAGAGTTTTTGTGTGTGCGTTTAATTTTTTGAAGGTAGGGATTAAAAATGTTAAACGTAAACGAAATCAGGAAAGATTTCCCGATTTTAACAGAAAAAGTAAATAATAGGGATTTAATTTATTTGGACAATGCGGCAACCACGCAAATGCCAATGGCTGTACTTGAGACTATCGCAAATCATTACAGTCATATTAACGCCAATGTCCACAGAGGCATTCACACCTTAAGCGAAAAATCCACAAGTGATTTTGAAAATGCCAGGAGAATTGTTGCGGGCTTTTTAAATGCAGCTTCGGAAGAAGAGATTGTATTTACCGGCGGCACAACGGATTCCATAAATATGATTGCAAGAGGATTGGAAAGTTATGTAAACCATGGCGACACAGTATTGGTTACTAACCTTGAGCATCATTCAAACTTTGTGCCTTGGCAAATGCTTTGCAAAAGAAGGGGAGCGAACTTCTTTGTTCTTGACTGCAAAGAT
>CACZQX010000226.1 GCA_902783445.1 uncultured Lachnospiraceae bacterium | reverse complement strand
TAGGATGCAAGAGTAAGGATACTTCTTGTCATCGAGTTCATAATATCGTAAGAAGGCGCCTTCATAATTACGTCACGAGTAAAGTTTTTCGGCAGAGTATTGCTGGCGTTTAAAAATTGTTTAAACTCCTCGGCCTGCTTAGGCGTGGTAAGAGAGCCCATAAGCAAAAGATAGGCAACTTTATGAAAGCCCGGTTCGTCATTGCCGAGATGAGTGATAAGATCCGTTATTTTGTAGCCTCTGTACCAAAGCTCGCCGTCACAAGGCACTTTTTCGCCGTCAACGATATCAAAAGATTTGATTTTGGAAATATTGGTAAGACCTGTAACAACGCCGTTTCCGTTTTCATCGCGAAGGCCGCGTTTTACGTCATTTTTTGCATAAAGATCCGGAGCAATGTAGTCGTTATTGCGACATACTTCTTCCATGATTTGAGTATAAGATTCCAGTTTGTTCAAATTAATCCTCCTTTATTCGGACAAGCCGACCATTATACATTTTTACCCCATAGATACCCCATCTCCTTTATTTTAAAGGATTATAGGGGTGCTGTCAAAGAAAAAATAGTGAAAATTCGGTGAAGTAATGGGAAGGGATAGGCTATTTAATTTTTAAATAGCCTATGTTTAACTTCAATTTTTTTTTGAAAGATTGCAGATGTTAGGATTTATTTATAAAGTCCTTAAACCCGGTGTGTTTAGGGCACAATTTTAGTATTTATTATTTAGGAGGAAAAAAGCAAAATGGCAAAAGAAATTAAAAAAACAACACCGAAGATTGAAATTGACAACCTTCAAAACGTAACATACAAGGTTCGTCCGGTATTTTTCGATATCGTTCACGAACTTGCGTATGAAGGTCCCTGTCGTTTCGGCAAAGACAAAGAGTTGGAGCCGGAATTTGACATTATGATCAACAATGAAGCATACAAAGGCTTCTTAATGGGCGTTCAGCACAACATGCCTGAAGGCGTAGAAGTATTGGAAGCTCACAGATTTGAAAATCACACGGAAAACTGGAGAGTTTCCGAAACTATGATGAGAAAAGTTTTGGAAGGCAACGAAGATGTTGATTTTTACTTTGTTTCTACAACAGGTCGTACAGGTGAGCTGATTGTTGAGTTTGCACAGCTTTGCAAAAAACCTGTTGCCTTCGTGGGAAATGACTATGGTATGACAATCAATATCAGCGCAATGAAAGCAAGAGGTCTTGAATGCTACGGCTTCAGAAGCTGGGAAGAAGCAAGACATCAACTTCGCGCTCTTCGTGCAAAGAAAGTCCTCGCAAACCTTCGAGTTCTTTGCTCTACAAGATTTAACGGTAATCTCGGCTACCACTGCGCAAACGACTCATTTATAGATCTTGAAAAAGTAACGGCAAAACTCGGTACAAAGTTCAGATATGTTAATATCCACGAACTTATCGATCAGCTTCAGGAAATCGATCCGAGAACAAACTACACAACACCGGGCAGACTTCAGGAAAACATTAATGCAGAAGATATGGTTGAGGTTAACAGAATCATCGACGAACTTATGAAAGATGCGGATCCTTGCGTTATGACAAAAGAAAACATGATTCCTTCTCTTAAAATGTTCTATCTTGTTCGTAAGCTTATGAACAAAAACGAATGTAACGCATTTACCGCAAACTGCCCTGATACATGTTCAACATGCCGTATCAACAAAGAAAGATTTACATTCTGTATTTCACATTCATTGAACAACGAAGAAGGTATTCCTTCGGCTTGTGAATATGATGTGGCAGCGGTTGTTTCAAAGGCAGCACTTCAGGCAATCGCCGGAAAACCTTCATACATGGGTAACACAGCGGTTATTACACAGCCGGACGGTGCTTTAATCGAAGACGGCATGCAGATGCATTTTGCAAAAGATCATATCGGACCTGAAAAATGGGAAGCTCTTAAAGGTCAGCCAAACATCATTCTTACGGGTCATTCCGTTGCTAACCGTCAGATGAAGGGCTTTGAGGAAGCTCCTGCAAAATATGCTATCAGACCTTTCGCTTACAGCGGTTTTGGTGCAACAATGCGTCAGGACTTTGATTTGGATGCGGGACAGGTTGTTACAATGTGCCGTTTTGATGCAAATTGTGACAAACTTTTCATCTCTAAAGGTGTTCTTAAAGGCGGTTACGGTTACGATATGGACAACTGTACATTGGGTTCACTCATTCAGGTTGAAGACAGCTACAGATTCTATGAGAATCAGCTTGAAGTAGGTAACCATATTCCGTTTGTATACGGCGACTATTTTGATGAAATGGTTATGCTTGCAAAAGCTTTGGGACTTGAAGTTTTGGTGGGTTAATTACTATGCTTGATAAAGATGGTATTATAAAGCGTTTGATGAAGGCAAATTCCCTGGCAAAAAAAGAAATTGAAGCTCTGAAAGGGTCGGCAAATGCCGGCCTTTCGGACTTTGAATTTCATGTACGAAATTATGTTATTTACAAGTTTTTGTTGGAT
>CACZQX010000225.1 GCA_902783445.1 uncultured Lachnospiraceae bacterium | reverse complement strand
TTCTTTAGGCTAAAATGCCAAAATAACATTCTTATCACTTAATAACCTTACTCAAAAATATGACCAGGACTTAAGCATATAAATGGCGAGGATCAAATCCTCGCCAGTTCAGTCAACGACTCCTTTACTTGATTTTGTCAAAAATTTTGATATGAGCCTTAATAAGAGAATAATATTTATCGCTCTTTTCCTTGCCATATTTTCCTTGCAAAGATGCCCGGAAGGAATTAAGGTTCTTTTTCTTATTCCACGTTTCTGTGACAAATTGAGGAAAATCATTCGGCATGGCAAGGCTTGAATTGACCAGTTGAAAAGCAATTTGGCAATACAATTTTATTTTCTCACTTTGGCTCAGTTTTTTATGGTTATCAATAAAACTGTTAAAAGATGAGTCAGACTTAAAAGCATCGTAGTAAGTCTTGCCTTTTTTGGCTCCAAACAAATGTTGTAGCGCTGTGTGAAGTTCTTGAAGGTTGCTTTTCCCAATGATATAAAGAATTTCTTTAGCCCGGGTATCTACTCCGCTTGTGCTTTGTGCAGTTTCAGGCTTTACTTCCTTTTGAGGTTTTTCATCAATATCATCAGAGGGATTACTGCTAACCTTAGTCTCTTTTTTGGGCTTAGATGCGCATTGAGTACTTTTCATACGACTGACGGGAATATTGCGTTGTTGCCAATACTTTACAACTGCATCATATCCGGTATCATTGGTTACAATCACAAACTTTCCATCAGCAATATCATGAACACGAAAACCCAAATCTGTGCATAATTGGAAGTCTAATGCATTGTTACCCTCACAGCATTCGATAAATTCTACTTCTTTAGATGATTCTTTAAGACGTATCACATTTTTGTAATTCATATGCGGACTCTTAGCAGTATAAAAAACAAGAATGCTATCTTCTTCTGTAACGGTATCAAGCAATGAAATCCAATCATCACCGACATTTTCACTGTCGATAAAAAATGTTTTTCTCATATCAATCACAGTTGACTGAACAAACTTATTGTATCATAACCGGAACAATTCTCAATACCTGCATCATACATTTTTATGACGAAAAAACAAGTCATTTTACATTTTTGCATACGAACTTTCATACAAGCGGCACATTTTTTCAAACGAAAGAAATCGCGTAACTTTCCAAACGTAAAAAAGAACAGCTACCTCTTCTGATAACTGCTCTATATAACGTTCATTATTCAATTAGGTCGACAAATTTGAAGTTGGCGAATTAACTTCAGATGTTATGTTCTAAGGACTCTCCAAACGCTCCTGCTTTGGTGAGTCCTTCTTTTTACTCTACACTGTCAAGGTAATTACTGATAGACTTCCCGAATTCCTCAGGTTCGGTTTTATATATAAAATGGCTGCCCGGAAGATAGACAATTTGATAATTGCCCATTTTCTCAAGATACGGGAGCAGCTCTTTTTTATTCGCTTCTTCGCTCTCGGGATCCGATAAATCTCCGTGTCTTGCCGAGATATAGAGTTTCGGAACGTCCGTCTCTTTCAGGGCGTCCCAGGTGACATTGCGGTTTCGGTTTATCTGTGCGCCTTCATTTGCAACCGCATCGGACGGTAAAGATGACTGCTGGAAGACGCAATATGCTCTCCATTCATCCTTTGAAAGGCCGGCGTCATTTCTAAGAAATACAGGAAGCAGGATATCTCCGAGTCCTAAGTTTACAGCCACTTTGTATAAAAGAGTTCCGGAAGCTTCGCCCTGCATGTCTTCCTCCGCAATAGGCTCAACATATGTACCGTCAATGTTGATAAATGCTTTAATTTCTTCAGGATACTTGCTGACCCAGTAGGAAGCATAAGTACCGCCCATGGAATGTGCCATGAGATAATAAGGTTCAGTGATGCCTGATGCTTTTAGGGCGCTACGATATTCTTCGACGATTGCTTCGACGGTTCTGTCTTCCTTAGTGTCCTCGCTTGCGTCCCATCCGCGTCTTCCAATGTAAATAAACTGATAATCATCTTCAAGTTCTTTGAGCGAAGGTCTCATTTCAACCGTCATTCCGCTGCCCATTCCGCTTAAAACGACGATATTTCCCTTGCCGTTTTCATTGCCGAATATCATTACATTCATCGAATAATCTCCGACTGAAACCGGATTGTAATATCCTTTTTCGGCCAGGAATTTCATGTCCGCAGAATGCTTAATTTTATGAAAGATAAATAACCCTGCGAGGAGAACTGCGAGAACAATACCAATTGTACGCAATACTTTGCCGGGTTTTATTTTTTTATCCTGTTTTATTTTTTT
>CACZQX010000224.1 GCA_902783445.1 uncultured Lachnospiraceae bacterium | reverse complement strand
TCTCCCGTAACTACAATCGGTTTTCTGACACCTGTGTAGTAAAGCATCTGTTTTAGGTTAACTCCCGATACTTGCACAAGGCTGCCTGCCTGATATTTAGCGAAAATGTCCGCTGCTGCCGAATCCGAAAGAGTAACTTTTGTAGGTCTGGAAATTCGCTGCCATGCATAGTTACCGCTACGGTTTACAACCACGCCCTCTTCATTGTAAGCATTGACTATGGCTGTGGAAATATCGTCATATACACCGGTTATCTTGCCCAAAGCGTAAACATAGTATTTGTTTTGTTCACCGATAATATTTGAAACGCTTAAGGTTTCGGTTGTGGTAAACTCGGTTTTTTCCACCGTTGCAAGAAGCGGAGTTACATTAAACTTTCCGTCTCCCGGGAATGTAAAGTATATTTGTTTACGTTTGTTTTCGTCTATTTCAACATAAGTTGTGGAAGCTTCGATTGCCTCCGTATCATTTTCGCTGGCATAGATTGCCAAGTCGTTGTAGTTTGCCAAAGAATCTCTGTAAAGTCGGGTAAATAATATACGTCCTTTTAGACTCTTTGAGTTTGCAAAGTAAATACTTCCGCCCTCTTCGGCCTTTTGCACCTCGTTGTTTTCATCCTCAACATAGACATTTTCCTTAAGAAGGGTGGTCTGTCCGTTTGCATCGGTATAAAGATTTCCCGCAGTTCCCACACCATACACGATATCTTCATCCAAAAAGCCTTCCGCGCTAACAACCTTGCCTTCAGGGGCATTTACGTTATAGCTCAAACCGCTTTCCATGTTAAGGACAATGATCGTTTCCGTTTGATAGAGTCCGTTGTCCTTGTGCCAAGCAATCATTTTGTTATCGGTACTTACCACAAAATTTCCCGGCGCCAGACCCGTAGCAATCTGTACGCTATCGTGGCCTTCCAAATCTACCGAATAAAGGGAATTGTCAAGCACAACGTAAAGCACGTTGCTGCTGTTTAGGTAGTAAAGATCGCCAACCAGTGTGTTTAAAATCTCGTACGACTGGGTCGTCGGAACGAAACCAACCACCTTGTTTTCGTTATTTTCGTAATTATATTTAACCGGCGCGATGCCCACCTGACCTTCAAAAGCGCCTTTATTCATATAACCATAGACAATATAGTCCATGTTTCCTTCGTCATCCAAGTTAATTATATCGATGGAATACTCGCTGTCCAAATATTTTTTCGTTGAGTTTTCATCTTCGAACGAAAATACTTTTGTTGCCTTATCGTCATCAAAGTCCAAGAGCCAAAGGGCACCTTGGTTTATAAATGCCGCAAACTTGCCGTTTTCGCTTGTTGCAAAATCCACGGTCAAATCGCTATCGATTCCGAGCAAAATCGACTTTGTAAAGATGTTGTTTTCGTTTCCGTCAAAGATCTGGTCCATGGTTCTGTCAAAGTAGAGCATGAAAGACTGACCATCTTCATCAACGCGAACGCGGTAATATTCCGTAACATTGTAGATTTCATAGTTTCCTTCAAGCTCTGTGGAAACCTGATAATTGACCTTGTAACTTCCGATGGAATTATCCAGCTCGATTATGGAAATCTTAGCATCGCCAATCCTTGTCGGATTCATATCGCCCCAGGAAACCTGATAATAATGGGAGTAGATGTTTACGTGACCTAAGTTGTTTTTATCCACATCCCCCGTGTCCGTTTCCAAATATTTAAAGAGACTTGTCATGTTTTCCTTATCGAAAGTCATGTTGTGGAAGTTTTTGATGTAATCAAGCTGGGCCGCCAAAGTGATATCCGCATCCTTAACAACACGGCTGTAATAATTGACATTGCCCTCGTCCGTGGCGAGAGTAATCACCAAGGTATATTCTTTTTCGTCTTCCATAACGTTGTCGAACTTGATAGTTGCATCAATGCCATCATCCGTCTTTTCGTAAGTTTTGACCTCGGCGCTGTCCACAAGGCCCGTGGCATCAAGACTTCTAAGTTCATAGGAAATGCCCTTAACGTCACGACTTCCGCCGCTTATCTTAAAGTGCACTTCGTAGTTTTCGTCAATGACTGATATGGTTCCGCGCATAAACTGCGCATCCATGTCATTTGTATAGCCGTAAAGGGTGTTTAAATATTCCCCCGCATCCAACATTTTTACAACGGGCAGGGTCTCATCGCCCATGATTTCCGTTTTATTTTCTATTTTATCCGAATGGCTAATAACGTATATAAGAACGACAACAAAGACTGCTGCCGCTATTATGGCTATTTTTACCCATGTTTTATCAAAAATTGTTTCTCTTCTTCGCATATTTAGGAAGTCTCCAATCCCTAAGTTTCAATAATCAGTATAGTTATTTTACTTTTTTTGCAAAGAAAAGACAACCCATCAATTAGGCTGTCTTTATTGAATTTCGATTTTCTTTTTTAACTTTTTTTATTGCTCATTTTTCTATCCCAATAATTCTATAGGCTTCCATACCACCTTTCGGTTTTAATTCACACTGACATAATAACTTTCTCCGTTTACGCCAAACAAAAACGGTTGCAAAGCATTTCTCTCCTAAAACGGCAATTTCGCAGCAATGCTTCAACTAAATATGGTACAACGCTAGCATGTTAATATAGCAAACTATAAATACTGCAAAAAGTGCAGCAATGCATATATCCGCTATTATCATGGCGGTTATCACTTTTCTTATATTCTGACCGATTACAGTCTTCTTAAAAATAGTATGAATAATTAGATTGTAAATCACAAGATATATTCCGGCTAGTATCACAGCCCATAAAAAATAATCATGTAAAACAGCCAATATAATCGGCGCCGGCAAAACCCATGCTACTCTTGTAATATTAGCTGCAACAATAAGCCTTCTTATATCTTTTGCCGTTGGATCTTGATTATTAACGTCTAAAGCACTCTCTAAATCATTTTTCTCGATTACATCCACGTAGGCTGTGTTCTCATAGTAACCATTTGCCAACTTCTGTGAAACATTGATTTTTCCTTCTTCTACCATAAAACCCTCCTTTTGCATTATACCCATCTATATATACGATTCAACCTGCTATTTTAGCGCATACCTTTATAATTATTATTTCATACCTTATCTCGAATTTCAACAAAAAAGGACAACCCCTTACGAGGTTGTCCTTTGAAATGATTTTTTATTCCTACCACATGCTTGCCGGTACAGGAAGCAGCGGACGAAGAGCTCCGTCAAAATCGTTTCTTACTTCTGTTTTGTCATTATCAAATATAAGTGTCGCTTTTTTGCCTGTTGTATAAGGTTTAAACGTTACGTCATCAAAGCTTGGATCTCCTGTCTTTGCAAAGTTGCCAAGCATTGTTGATGCTTCTTTTTCTATTCTTGCAAGACTTCCGTCATCTCCGGCTGTCATATATTCAACCGTTTCAAGATTGTCAAACAAAAACGGAAGGTCTCCGCCTGTGTGCCATGCTGTCATTCCGCCAAACAGAGGGAATTTCTCAGCCCAGTACATACGATAAACCGGTGCATTTGACTGTTCTGCCATTACGTTTAATATATCTATTCCGTCAGTTGTCAGCGCACTGTTATCAAGATATGCAAGATCTAGGTCATCATGTCCCGGAAATGCTTCCTTAAATGCCTCAAGTATTTTGTCCAGATTTTCCGGGTATTTTTGCGCAAGTGTCTGGTTTATGCCGTTTTCATCCATAAGCGCAGGTGTAAACACATTAAGGTATATTTCCTTTGGCATATTTGCGGAAATTCCGGACACTACCGGGTCTATTGTAAGCTGTGCCATTCCGCCGGATGCTATCTCCGAGAAAGTTGTTGAAACTATTACAGGTTTATCCTTTGCAAGATCACTTAATACTCCTTCATCTGTGATTGTCTTTGCCGGATAATATGTACCGTCAACAACCGGTCCAACCCCTACTCCCGTGTCTGTAGACAGGGCAAGCAAATCCTCGTATGGCATAGTCTTTAACATTTCCAAAGCCTGCTCATCCGAGCCCAAGCCGTACTGTGATTTACATTTTTCAACCAGCGCTGTTCCCGCAGCCTTCGCTACATCGGCAGATATTCCGGCAACACCTCCCGAGCATACTATTGCCTTTTGGAAATAATCTTTAGCATCAGGTATTCCAAGAAGTGTCATTACTTTGGCTCCGCCACCCGATTGACCGATTATTGTCACATTTTCAGGGTCGCCACCAAAGTTTTCGATGTTTTCGTTAACCCATTCCAGAGCCTTAACCATATCGGCCACACCAACATTTCCTGAGTTTGCATATTCTTCTCCGTATGCGCTCAAATCCGTATAGCCCAGAATATTTAACCTATGGTTGATTGATACAAATACCACATCCTGATTCTGTGCAAAATTATAGCCATCGTAGTAGCTAAGCTCGTTTGATGCACCGTTTGCCCATCCACCGCCGTGCAACCAGAATACAACCGGTTTTTTTGCCGATGTGTCTACACTGTTTGTCCATACATTTAGGAACTGACAGTCTTCTTTGTAAACGCAATCTGTGCCCGCAGGAGTCATAAAATCCGTAACCGCTACTCCATCATTTGAGTTTGGTGCGCCTTCACCATAAGTTGTTGCTGTTTTTATCCCCTCCCAGGAATCCGGATCTTCCGGCATCGCAAAACGACTTGCTTTTGCATAAGGAATGCCTTTGAATATGTATGTTCCTTTTGTCTGCGTTCCGAGCAATGTTCCGTAATTTGTATCAACAAGTGCCGGCATTGTTACATCGCTTTTTGCCTCTTGGCTCTTAGCCTGAGTTCCTTCATTTGTTGCTGTTTTGCCGTTTGAACCACAGCCTGCAACCACGGTTGCGGAAACTGCCGCAATAGCAAAACACGCCAATAGTTTTTTGTACTTCATAAAAAACCACCCTTCCATTTTTACTACGGTCTCATTCAACCTCTTATATTATAATTCCGTAATATTTGCCAAACGAATATTGACTTGAGTTGTAAATATAGTGCGTGAATTGTTTTTGTGCGGATACGTAATATATAATATAATGGTTATGAGGCATAAATTATCATCCACGTCAAGCCTGCCTGATGGTTGGTTAATGACCTTGTGACCGTTTTAAATATGAGGAGATTATCCATGATTAGTATCGCTATTGTCGATGACGAAGAAAATACAAGAAAATATCTTGTTAAAAATATAACCGATGCTTTCAAACGCAAAAATTGCAGTGTCGACTGCGAAATTTTTTCAAGCGGCGCTTCATTTATAAATACCTATAAAATGCACCACCACTTTAATATTATATTTATGGATATAGAAATGTCTGATACGGATGGCTTTACTGCATCAAGAACAATCAAAAATATCACTCCCGAGGCTATTATTGTTTTTGTTTCTAACAGGGATGATCTGGTCTTTGATGCTTTCGAAATGGCTCCCTTCAGGTTTATCAGAAAAGATGAATTTGAAGCAAAACTTCCTTCCCTTACGGATTCGCTTGTTCTGGAGCTTGAACGCCGAACACCGCAAATCATCAAGCTTAGAGAACCAAAATTCGGTGATATTTTTTCTTTTGATATCAGAAATATTTATTATATAGAAGCGCAGGGACATAGCTGTCGGATTATATGCGTGGACGGTGAAACTCTGATTAAGTGTAAGCTTTCTTCTTTAGAGGAACAACTGGCTCCCTGGCATTTTGTTAAGCCGCACCGTTCGTACCTTGTTAATTGCAAATATATATTCAGAATTTCCAAGTCCGATATTACATTGTCCGATAAAAGCACTATTCCCATAAGTCGCGGACGGGCGGAAGAAATTAAACAAATTTTCTTATCTTATACAAGTGAGGTTTTATAATGTATATTATTTATCAATATATCGAGTGTCCTTTGGTTTTTTTGATACTGCTGTATTCTCTTTTTAAATCAAGCAATGCTCTCTTTAAATGTAAGATACTTTTTGCCGTATTTTCATCTCTTACACTTTTTGTTATTTATTATTGCATTTTGTGGTTTGGCAACCCATCATTCTTTTTTTCGAGAATGCTCTATATTCCCACCGCTTCCGCTGCTTTACTTATTTTTAGTTGCCTGTTTCTTGGCAGGCATCGATTATCAAGAGTAACCGAAATACTTTATTATTTTGCCTTTTACAAAGGTTGGAAAATGGCTTTGGCACCTTTCTACAACACTTTTAATTTTGATACACCGGGAAAGCTTTACAATACTTTCGATATCATCACTCTTTGTATTTTAATTCTTATTCTGCTTGCCATTACTCATTTATTTAGAAAATACAGCAAAAAACCCGAGCTGCTGGAATTTAAATCAGCTAAACTTTTGCTGTTTTTCCCTATTGCTTTATTTGTCCTTTTCACCTTATATGAACCGTTTTTTACGATTCCGAGTGTTGTTTTGCTTTCTGTTTTTGCGTCGGTTATGCTTATAAGTCTGCTTTTGTATTACCACATTAACTACTCTGCTTTAACATATCGTTATGAAGAAGTTCGTTTAAACACAGCACTTATCATGGCAAAAGAACAGTCTGACCATATTAAAAGAGTGTCCATTGCCGAGGAAAAGGTAAAAGAAAGCCGCCACGAGATTAAGAACAATTATTTTTATATTCAAACGCTTCTTAAAGAAAATAAATATGATGAAATTGATAAATTTTTAACAAAAACCCTGGGGGAACTACAGAGTCAGCGGGAATATGTAAACACCGGACATTTGCTGGTCGACCATATTTTAAATGCAGCTATCAGAGATTGTAAACTTAAGAATATAGATGTTACCACAGATATTCTTATTCCGTCTTCATTAAATGTAAATCCCGAAGCCCTATCAACCGTTTTGATGAATTTACTTCATAATGCTGTTGAAGCCGAGGAAAAGCTGACTAATCCTTATATTAACATTGCCTTGGGCTATCAAAATAACTGGCTTATAATTAAGCTCTCAAACAGAATTGATGGAAATATTGATATCAGCAATTTAAAAACCACAAAAAAGGATACCTTTAATCACGGCTTTGGTCTCAAAATCGTTAAACGAATTGTTGAAAAAGAAAACGGCATTTTCAATGCTTCTATTGATAACGGCGAATTTGTTGCAACCGTTATGTTTCCTGCTTAGAGTTGTCACAAACCAAAAGAAGGACAAGCTTTTTTAAGCTTGTCCTTCTTTAAGATTATTCATCTTTTACGTTTCATTTGCATAAAGCTTTTCTTTGTAGCCATGTGCCTCTTCAAGAAGCATATCTTTTACTTTCATCAAACGAATCTGAGTACTTCTTTCGTTTTCGTCCAATTTCATAACGATATACTTGATGCTTGCCTGTGTTTCAGGGATCATAACATGCTCGAGGGCATTAACTCTTCGTCTTGTCTTTTCGATTTCGGCCGCCATAAGCTGGCAGGATTTTTCAACCTCTGCAAGTCTTAACATATCCGGCAAAATATCTGCCAAAGACTTAACCGCTCCGTCCAAGTCACTGGATGTAAATGCATAACCGTAGGAGTAAATGTCATTTTCATCAGGTGTTCTTGTTTTATATTCAAATTCCGGAATCTCAACGCTCATTACGTTTTTGTATCCCGCTTCCAAATATACTTCCTGGCGCGGTGCCATTAAAGCTACGTTCATTGCTGCATCTTCCATTCCCGCACGAGCAAGAACGAATTTTTTGTTGGATGCTGCAATGGCTGCTTCAACTTTTTCACGAAGTGCTTTGTTTTCCCTTACCAAATCAAGGAATTGGCGCATGAGCTCATCACGTTTATCCTTTAAAAGTTTGTGTCCGCGTACGGCAGTTGTAAGCTTTTTCTTAAGCCTTGTAAGCTCCATACGGGTAGGATTAACTTGTTTTGTAGCCATTTAAACGCCTCCTTTCTTATCCTATCAATTAAGAGTCTATTTTCCGTAGTACTGATCAAGGAACTCGTCCTTAATTCTCTTAAGTTCCGCTCTAGGTAAGATAGAAAGAAGTTTCCAACCGATATCAAGAGTTTCCTCAATATCTCTGTTTGTGTTGTAGCCCTGTGATACATACTCTTTCTCAAATTCATCCGCAAATTTTGCGTACAATTTATCGATATCGGTAAGAGCTGCCTCACCAAGCACTACCATAAGTTCTTTTGCTTCTTTACCACGCGCATATGCCGAGAACAACTGGTTCATGGTATTTGCATGGTCCGCACGAGTCTTGCCTTCGCCGATACCTTTATCTTTCAAACGTGAAAGTGAAGGAAGTACGTCGATTGGTGGCTCAAGGCCTGCACGGTAAAGCTCACGACTTAAGATAATCTGACCTTCTGTGATGTATCCCGTTAAGTCAGGGATAGGATGAGTCTTATCATCTTCAGGCATTGAAAGGATAGGAATCATGGTGATTGAACCTTTCTTACCTGCCTGACGACCGGCTCTTTCGTACATTGTAGCAAGGTCAGTGTACATGTAACCCGGATAACCACGACGTCCCGGAACTTCCTTACGAGCTGCGGATACCTCACGAAGTGAGTCTGCGTAGTTTGTGATATCCGTAAGGATTACAAGTACGTGCATATCTTTTTCGAATGCTAAATATTCAGCTGCTGTAAGAGCCATACGAGGTGTTGAAATTCTTTCTACGGCAGGGTCGTTTGCAAGGTTTACAAACATAACAGTTCTGTCGATAGCACCTGTCTCCGTAAAACTCTTTGTGAAGAAGTTTGCTTCTTCGAATGTGATACCCATGGCACCGAATACAACGGCGAACTGCTCGTCTGTACCGCGAACCTTAGCCTGTCTTGCGATCTGAGCCGCAAGATCGGCATGTGGAAGACCTGAACCTGAGAAAATAGGTAACTTCTGTCCACGTACCAATGTGTTAAGTCCGTCGATAGCGGAAACACCCGTCTGGATAAACTCCTGTGGGTAGCTTCTTGCTGCCGGGTTCATAGGTAAACCGTTAATATCAAGACGCTTGTCAGGTAAGATTTCCGGACCTTTATCGATTGGACGACCAAGTCCGTCAAATACACGACCAAGCATATCTTCCGAAACCGCAAGTTCCATACTTCTGCCAAGGAATCTAACCTTTGAATTTGAAAGGTTGATACCCGTAGCGCTTTCAAACAACTGTACCAATGCGTTGCTTCCGTCGATTTCAAGAACTTTACAACGACGTCTTTCGCCGTTAGCAAGCTCTATTTCACCGAGTTCGTCATATGTAACACCCTCAACGCCCTGCACGAGCATAAGAGGACCTGCTACTTCTTGTATTGTTTTATACTCTTTTGGCATCTTTTAGTCCTCCTTTGCCTTTGCAACTGCGTCTGCAAGTTCTTTCTTAAGATCGGCCATTACCGCATCGAATTCGCTCTTGATGTTGTCGATTGATGTGTATTTATAACGTCCGATTCTTTCTCTTACGGCCAATACCGCAAGATCGTTAATATTAGCTCCGTCATTCAAAGCTTTTAATGACTCATCATAGTAATTTAAGATTAATTTCATCATTAAATACTGTTTTTCGAGCTGTGTATATGTATCGATTTCGTGGAATGAATCCTGATGCAAGAAGTCTTCACGAATTGAACGTGCTGCTTCAAGTTTAAGTCTATCAGGTGCGGAAAGCGCATCCATACCTACAAGCTTAACGATTTCATCAAGTTCAGCCTCTTCCGAAAGCATCTTAACCATACGACCTCTGAGTTCCATCCAAGGTCCGTCAACCGCATCATCGAACCATTTACCCATGTTTGAAACATAGAGTGAGTAACTGGTTAACCAGTTGATAGCCGGGAAGTGACGTCTGTATGCAAGGCTGGCATCCAATCCCCAGAATACCTTAACAACTCGAAGTGTTGCCTGTGATACCGGCTCGGAAATATCACCACCCGGAGGAGATACGGCACCGATAACCGATAATGCGCCTTCTCTTCCTTCCGTACCGTTTGAGATTACACGACCTGCTCTTTCATAGAACTGAGCAAGACGAGAACCGAGGTAGGCAGGGTAACCTTCTTCACCCGGCATTTCTTCAAGACGACCTGACATTTCACGAAGCGCTTCTGCCCAACGTGATGTGGAGTCAGCCATCAAAGCTACCGAATAACCCATGTCTCTGAAGTATTCGGCAATTGTAATACCTACGTAAATTGATGCTTCACGAGCTGCAACGGGCATATCCGATGTATTTGCGATAAGAACTGTTCTTTCCATGAGTGAATGGCCTGTCTTAGGGTCTTTAAGTTCAGGGAATTCATTAAGAACGTCTGTCATTTCGTTACCACGCTCGCCGCAACCGATGTAAACAACGATATCGGCTTCAGCCCATTTTGCTAACTGATGCTGAAGTACCGTTTTACCCGAACCGAAAGGTCCCGGTACGGCTGCTACACCACCTTTGGCGATTGGGAAAAGTGTATCAACTACACGCTGACCCGTTACCAAAGGTACATCCGGTGATAATTTTTCTTTATACGGACGGCCTACACGAACCGGCCATTTCTGAAGTAATGTGATATTTTCAACACTACCGTCGGCCTTTTCAACCGTTGCGATTGTATCTTCGATTGTGTATTCTCCGCCGTTAATTGATTTAATTGTTCCTTCGATTCCGTTTGGAATCATGATTCTTTGTTTTACAATAGGTGTTTCTTTTACCTCACCGATAATGTCACCACCTACTACTTTGTCCCCAACTGCTGCTGTCGGCTCAAAAGTCCACTTAGCTTCGCGGTTAAGTGACGGAACTTCAACACCACGTGTTAAGTTATTTCCTGTTTGTTCCATAATCTTAACCAACGGACGCTGAATACCGTCATATATACTTCCGATAAGACCCGGTCCAAGTTCAACACTAAGAGGTGCGTTGGTTGATTCAACCGGTTCACCCGGTCCAAGACCCGATGTTTCTTCGTAAACCTGGATTGAAGCCTGATCTCCGTGTATTTCGATAATCTCGCCTATAAGACGCTGATTACTAACACGTACTACGTCGAACATATTGGCATCACGCATACCTTCAGCTATAACCAGTGGGCCGGCAACTTTTTTAATTGTACCTGTACTCATTTACTATTTCACCTGCTTTTTTCTAGATTTTTGCTTAATACCCCGAGGAATATTAATTGTTGAAAATGATATCCGAGCCCACGGCCTGTTCAACCATCTTCTTAACGTTTGCAATTCCGTCGCCTGTGTTTCCGCTAACACCCGGAATTGGTATGATTGCCGGCAAGCGCTGTAATCTCACCTTTTCGATCTCATGTGATAATTGCGCCTGCATTGCTTCTGTAATATAAACAACTGCATATTCGCCTGCGACCAAGTCTTTTAAAACTTTTTCGCCTTCTTCGGCACTGCTTACGGGAAATGTTTCAAGTCCCAAAGCAGCGAATCCGTATATGCTATCACGATCTCCTAAAACTGCTATCTTATACATACATTTCCCTTAGCCTTTCTTTTACTTCTTCTTCGGGAAGATCATTTAACTTGCCCGACAAAATAATGCGAACCGACTTAATTTCATTTTCTTTTGCAAGCACGTATGCTGCAATCGGTGAATATGAAAATGCTTTATATTTTTGAGGTTTAATGTAATTCATAATCTTGTCGTCACACCATTTTTCAAATGCCGATGACGATTCTTTAATCGCATCGATTGCATCCGCATATGTGGTTGTCTCCAAGTAATCATAAATTGCATCTTCGCTGTTTAAAGCGCTTTCAACAAGCCTGTCAACATTAAGTGTGTCGATTTTTGCAAATGCTCTTTCCAAGAATTCTTTGCCTTTTTTCGTTTTGCAACTTCTGATTGCAATGTTTATATTGGCTGCTGCACATTTAAGTTCTGCGTAGCCGGATATTAAATCATTTTTGGATTCTTTACCCTTTTGATAAATAGCCTCAAGTGTGGCTTTATCAATAATAATATCGCACAACTGACTGTCGCCTGTCTGGAATTGTACCTCGTATGCTTCTTCCGCACATTTTCTCATGTAATCCGGAAGTGCAAGGAAGTCGTTGTTTTTAACACATTCCTTTATGACATCAACACCTACCGTGGTTCCTGTCTCGATAAAGATGTTCGGAACCTGCTTTCCTGTATAAGCTTCTTTGATTGCGGCCTTAAGATTGTGAAAATCGTTTGCGTATAAGAATACGTTAAATGTTTCTTTATCTTTTTGGTCTTTTACAAGCTCATTTACAATTTCCCATGTCTTGTCTCTTTCTCCGGCTAACATTTCCTCGGCTGTGGCATTTTCCGAATCGCCCCAACCTTTTTCCGAAAGAAACCTTAAACAATCCTCGTAGGTCTTGCTTGACAGTAATTGGTCTAAAGCCTGTTTGTTAAGTAACCCAAGTTCTTTAGAACGGATGCGTGCGACTGCATATGCATATAATTCGCCCATTTACATCTTCCTTTCTTAAAGTTACTCAAACAACATTGCTCCCACCTTATCCTGTAAGGTATCATGTAATTCCGCGAAAATTGCTTCGAATGAACAATTTTCTTCGATGTCTCCGTAAACAAGTACGAATCCACTCTTAATATTTCTTGTATTATTTGATATTGTTAATTGCGCACCCGGTTTGCCGTTTAATGCATCTTTGATTTTAGCTTCGAATCCGCTTGGCAATCTGTTTTTATCTTTTTGTGAGAAAACAATTTCTCCTTCTTTTGCCAATGAATATTTGCCAACCATTTTTAAGATTGCATCGAAGTACTCGCCTTCCGGTAATCCTTCTAAATGAACTAATGCATCGCTTATCACCTGATCGATGATTTCCTGCTTAGCTTCAAGAATCATGCGTTTTTCTTTAAGTTCAGCCGCTGAGTCTCCTCTTTTGATTGTGTCTGCAACCGCTGATTTTGACTGTGCTTCAAGATAGTCGCACTGTTTTTTTGCTTCGGCTTTTGCCGCGCTTATGATTCTGTCTGCTTCGGATTTAGCACCATCAATTATTTCATTTGCGGACCGGTCTGCATCATTTTTAATATGATCTATGATTTTATCAAGTCCTGCCATTGACGTACTCTCCTATCTGTATTAATTATTTTGTTTTGTTTACAAGTTAGATTGAAACAACTACAAGGATTGATACAAGGAGGGCTAAAATAGCGTATGTCTCAACCATGGCAGGGAAGATAAGTGATTTACCGAACTGTTCCGGTTGCTTAGCTACAACGCCGATTGATGCTGCTGCCGTCTTGCCCTGATGCATACCTGAGATAAGACCTACAAAACCGATTGGAAGACAACCAAAGAAGTAATACCAACCTTCTGCAACCGTTGGAGCGTCGCCACCTAAGATACCGATACCTGCCAATGTTACGAATGCAATAATCAAACCATAAATACCCTGTGTACCCGGAAGAAGCTCTAAGATAAGAACTTTCGCGAATTTGCTAGGGTCTTCTGTTACAACGCCTGCTGCTGCCTGACCTGCAATACCACAACCGATTGCTGAACCACAGCCTGCAAAGAGTGATGCAAATGCTGCACCAAGTAATGCTAATCCTGTTCCACTTTCAAATAATGCTTCCATAAATTAATTCTCCTTAAATTTAAAATATTTTGTTTTTGCTTTAAATGAATTCATTTCTCTACCGCCACCTTCGTAGAATTTACCAAACATTTCAACGTACTGAAGACGGTTTGTATGAACGTAAGCACCTAAAGCGTTTATGAATAGGTTAATTGCATTCATAAGAAGGAATACAATTATGAATAATATAATTCCGATAATACCCGGTGCGATTCCGTAAACCAAATCAGCTAACTGGTTAGCTACGGAACAAATAACGCCGGTAGCAAGACCAAGTGCCAAAAGTCTTGAGTATGAAAGGAGATCGCTTAAGTATCCGGTGATTCCGTATACTCCGTATATACCTTTCATAAGACGCTTAACCGGATTTCTTGAACTTCTGCCGTCAAACAAAAGTACAATGATACATCCTATAATCGCAAGGATAAGAGCGATTTTACCGCCAAGCGGTGATACAATCTTAGGACATGTAAGAATGTTGCAAATCATGTCTGTTGACATACCGAATACGATAAGTCCGTCTGCGAAAAGCAGCCATGCAACACCGTCCGTAAGTGCTCCCAATATATCCTTTACTCTTAAGCACTGTACAATCTTGATTATTAACGCTACTGTAATATGGATTGTTCCAAGTGCCAATGATAATGTTAATATCTTCATCGGCATACCTGCTGCCAAGGCCGAATTCCAAAGTGGCGGAATGGCTACAAAGTCATCAGGTTTTCCAAAGAACTCTTTTCCTATTACATCGAACAAGTCTCCGAAGTAGCTTCCGAATATTACGCCCCAGAATATTGTTGCGATACCGCCGTTTCTGAACATTCTGAGTGTATTTTTAAATTCCGGTTCCGCATTCTTCAACAGTTTAAGAAGTAAGCAGGAGCCTACGGTTAAAAGCAAACCATACATCGCATCCGAAAGCATGAGTCCGAAGAAAAGATAGTAGAAACATGCCACAACCATGGAAGGATCGATTTCTCCTTTACCCGGCAGTGCATAACTGCTTACTACTCCCGTTACCGGCGCCGCAAAAGCGTTGTTTGAAAGAACAACCGGAACATCTTCGTCATCTCTTACGTCTCTTGTTTCTATAACCGCATCGTAGTCAGCAATGATTTTCTCAACTTTTTTAACCTCTCTTTCAGGTATGTAAGCGTTGAGTACAAACGTGTGACCCGATTGAGCTATTGTGTTTGTTGCCTCTTGATCGCTTGATTTAACAACATCGTAATCGCTTAAGAACTTAATATCATTTCTTCTGTCTGCAAATGCAGCTATTTTTTCTTTAAGTTCTTCGTTTTCTTTTTCGAGATCTTCGATGCGTTTTTCAAGTTTTGTTTTTTCCTGTGCAGGTGGAAGTTCACAACTGATTGGTGGGAGAGAAAAACCAACTATTTTTAGTTCATCCGCCACTGCATCAGCGTTTTCCTTAAGGCAGGTTATTACTACGCAAGTCTGCTCTTTTGTACTGCTGACAACTTCAATTTCAACAGGATCGACACTTGCAAGCTGTTTTCTGATAGTTTCTTCAGTCCACATCTTCGGCAAAACACCGACATATGTTTTCGTGTCTCTGGAGCCTGCGTAAGAAAGAGGAATATCGAGGTCTTTCCACAATGTAAGCTGTTCGATTTGTTGCGTACATCTTACAATCTCGGCATTATTATCGTTGATATTTTTACCGTGGGCCAAGATGGTGTCAACAACCTCTGACACATCGTCGTATTTGTCTTCAAAGTCTTCGTACTCTTTTGCCGATACGCCTACTCTGCCGTCAAAACCCGCAAGCAAGCCGGTTTTTTCCGGAGCATATACTGCCAAAAGGCCTAAAGCGTTATCTGCGTTATGAGTATTTTTCTCGTATTCAAATACGTTTTCGGAAGAAACTTCTTGCTTGAAGACTTCATCAAGCTCGTCTTCTTTTGCCCCGATAATCTCCAAAGACTCGAGACGCTGAAGTCTTTCCATGATTTGCTTACGATTGCTCTTAAGTCCGCAAATACTGATGTGCTTCATCTTAAGTACTGCCATATCACCAACACCTCCTTTTCTTAAATTTTTGGGCCTATGCCCTGAATTAAAGCGCTGGTGATTAAATCACTTCCGCTACAATTAGGTCTATCGCCTGTTTTTTCTTTGCCTGCGCGTTCTCACGCATAGCCTTGATGTTAGCTTCTGTTTTTACTACTGCTTCAGAAACAACCTCATCTTTCTTTTTGTTTGCTTCGGCCAAGTCTGCCTCAGCTTTTTCTTTGACGGCTTTTGTCTGGTCGGCAATTATTTTCTTTGCCTCAATATCAGCGTTTTTCAAGAGCTCGTCCTTTTTCTGTGCCGCATCCTTTAGTGCTTTGTCAGCGGCTAATTCAGCCTCTTTAATAGCCTGAATTGTGCTTTGTGCCATCGTATCACCTCCGTTTTGCCTCCTATAAAGACACATGGTTTTTAATATATCTGACTATGAATTATAATCTCTCTTTAATATGGCTTTTTTAAAGACTTTGTTAATTTTGTATCAAATTCGATACATGCTCAATTATATCATAATTGTTTTAATATTAAAACAATTATTTTCAAATTTTTCGATGTTTTGGGCGTTTTATTGTTTAATAGACAACATTTTTTGTAAATTTGTTGATTTATTTACAAACCCTTCAAAAAGCAAAAAAACCCTACACCCTGCTCTTTTGCACGGTATAGGGTCTACATATGTAGCACTGTTACTGTTTTTTAAACTTCCAGAGTAATGGCTCTGTTTGTTTTGGTATATTTATAATACCTAACCCCCGCAGCATCAAGCATTCGTTTTGATGCAATTACTGAAGGAGTG
>CACZQX010000223.1 GCA_902783445.1 uncultured Lachnospiraceae bacterium | reverse complement strand
TTTTCTATTCGTTGCGCTCGTTTATTCGCCGACAACCGCTTAAACTCGCTTCGCTCAAACATAAGCTCCTTTGTCGGCTAACATCGCGCAACTCATATACGAAAGCCTCGCTATCGTAATTAAAATCAATCCTATTTGCCTTATTTCGGCCTGCAATCCACACATAAAAACGGCGGCTTATATATGAATGTGTGCCTGATAGGCAATATTTTTTTCTTTTCCTCGTAGCTGCATTTTAATCTGCTCGAAAATAATGTCAAGGCTGCGTACGCACCTTGAAAAGGCAAGGCCTTGACATTATTTTCGTTGCAGATTAGCCTTTCAGCTAAGAGGGAAAGAAAAAATGTGTTAACGATGTTTACAAATAACCGGCAGTAATATAATCGTGGACAGCTGTCTTATGTGGCAATTAAAATATATGATTAAGCAACCATAAAGTGAAATCTTAGAAAAACAATAAAAATCTTGGTTAATAAGCAAAAAATGAACAGGACGTTCATTTTAGTGACACACTGAGACAGGATGTCGAATGTGTCACGTTTGCGTAAATTATTGAAGTCTTCATGATTTTTATTAGTTTTTCTTGATTGAACGACAGGTTGATAATCATATATTTTAATTGCCACAAAAAAGACAGCTCCGCAATTTGCGAAGCTGCCGGTTATTTTTGTATTTCGTCAACGAAGATGGATTTGTGATGTTTCTTGCCGCCCTTGTTTTTCTTGTCTTCCACGTACATGAGATGCAGGTGTTTTTTTGCTCGTGTCATGGCGACGTAAAGAAGCCTGCGTTCCTCTTCGATATCTTCTTTGAATATGGCTTTTTCGTGAGGAATGTTTTTTTCGTTGACATCGGGTACGAAGACCGTGTCAAATTCCAGACCTTTGGAGCCATGCATGGTCATTAGGTTGATTGCATCTTTTTCGTTGTCACGAGCTTCTTTTTCCATATTTATAAGATTGCGCCCGTAGTCTCTAATGTACAGGGCCCATTCTTTAAGGGTCTTAAACTGCTTGGCGCTTTCGTGGATATCATCCAAGATTCCAAAAAGCTCCGCTTCTTTTATATTGTGATTTTCGGCGTATTCCCGAAGGAATTCGTCGTAGCCTATTCCTTGCCTTATAAATGTCAGATAGGCAAAAGGATTGGCCATTTTTGACAGGGTTTTGATATCAAACTCAAACTGCTCGATTTTTTCTATCATCCAATCTTTGTCCGAATAATATTTGCAAAGATTGCCGAAATCCACCGAGGATTCGCTTAAAGCATCGCGGCTTATGTAGCGTTTCGGGCGGTTTATGATACGTAGAAACTCTTTTCTCGAACGGTCGCCCCCTGCGATCTTTATATAAGAAAAAATATCTTTTGCTATCCAATGCTCAAAGAGATTAAAGCTTTTGTCCTTAAAATTAAAAAGGATGTTGTTGTCTGTAAGCTTTTGCACCAAAACCGAGGCTCCGGCGCTTGTCCTGAAAAGGACCGCCATATCCCTTAGTGCCTTGCCTGCCACGTTATAAGCCTTTATCATTTCAACGATTTTGTCCGCCTCTTTGTATTTATCCGGGCGTGACGTTATGTCAACCGCATTTCCGGACTCGTTTATGGTTCCCACTTTCTTTGAAAACCTGTTTTTGTTATGGTCTATTAATTTCAAAGAAGTGTTTACTATTTCCGGCGTGGAACGATAGTTAATATCAAGAAGGATGCGTTTGCAGCCTGCAAAATCCTTTTCAAACATAAACATTATCTCGGGCCTTGCACCTCGAAAGCCGTAGATTGACTGGTCGTCATCACCCACCACGAAAATATTGTTTTCCGGAGCGGCAATCGCCTTTATATTCTCGTATTGAATATCATTTATATCCTGGAATTCGTCGATAAGAATAAACTTAAACTTTTCCTGCCAAACATTTAAAACATCCGGTCTCCCCTTAAACAAATCGGCGGTCATTACCAACATATCGTCAAAATCAACCTTTTTTCTTGCGATTTTTTTCTCCTCAAAAGCCTCGAAAATACGCTTAAATTGCTGCGATGTGCAATCCGCCTTGGGTTCGTGCTTAATCTCTTCATGATGGGCGAAGGCCGCACTTCCCTTTACCGCACTGATGTCACTTAAAATATCGCCGATAAACTCTTTTTCATCATCGACTTCAAGTTCGAAGCGCTTTATGATATCTGCGATTATCTCGTACTTTTCTTCCGTTTTCATGATATTTTCGCCGTTTAAATTGTAAGCGGCTTTAAGAATCTTAAAATAGATGGAATGAAAAGTGCCGATATTTACTCGTCTTCCCGCCACAGGCATCAAATCGGTAAAACGTTTTTGCATCTCAAGCGCGGCTGCCTTGGTAAAAGTAAGCACCAAAATCGAAGAGGGGTCAACCTCTCTTTCCGTTATAAGTTTTTTAATTCTTTGGGTAATCGTGAATGTTTTACCACTTCCGGGACCCGCAAGAACGAGAGCGGGTCCTTCGAAGTGATTGATTGCTTTTATTTGTGAATTGTTTTCCATTATGATAGTTTTTCAATACCGACTTTGATGCGGCGGAGAGATTCTTCTTTTCCGATAATTTCCATTATCTCAAAAGCACCGCCCGGCGTTGACTGTTTGCCGGATACAGCTGTTCTTAAAGGCCAAAGAACGAGGCCGTTTTTAACTTCTTTCTTTGCAATGAAATCCATTACAAGGTCATGAAGGCTGTCAATTGAATAATCGTCATGTGCCTCTAAAATCGGTAAAATTTCTTTCAAAGTTTCTAAAGAATTCTCTGCATTTGTCTTCATCTTTTTATGAGTATACATCTCGATATCATAATCCGGAAGCTCCTCAAAGAAGTCGATAAGCTCGCAGATATCAGGAAATACCTCGATACGAGTTTTAACAAGTGCCGCGATTTTTGCTATATCAAGATCTTTTTTAATAACCTGCTTGATGTAAGGTGTTGCCATCTCGAGGAATTTAGCGTCATCCATCATCTTGATGTATTCGCCGTTCATCCATTTAAGCTTAACCATGTCAAAGACTGCAGGGGATTTGCTGATGCGCTTGTAATCAAAGTTTTTGATAAGCTCATCGAGTGAGAAAATCTCTTTATTGTCTTCCGGTGACCAGCCAAGAAGTGCAACAAAGTTTACAATAGCTTCTGTTAAAAAGCCCTGCTCAATCAAATCTTCAAAAGAAGAATGACCGCTACGTTTGCTAAGCTTCTTGTGGTTTTCATCCGTAATCAAAGGAAGATGAATATACACAGGAACATCCCAGCCAAAGGCCTCGTAAAGACGCACATATTTCGGTGAGGATGAAAGATATTCGTTTCCTCTTACCACGTGGGTAATGTTCATTGTATGGTCATCTATAACATTTGCAAAGTTATATGTAGGATAGCCGTCTGACTTAATTAAGATCATGTCATCAAGCTCCGAATTTTCAACCGTAATATCTCCGTAAAGCTCGTCGTGGAAAGTTGTTGTACCTTCGTTAGGAATGTTCTGTCTGATAACAAAAGGCTTGCCTGCTGCTAAGTTTGCTTCCACTTCTTCTTTTGTAAGGCTTAAGCAATGTTTGTCATAGATTGAAATTTCTTTACCTTCAACAACCTCTGTTTTAAGGCTGTCGAGACGCTCTTTATCGCAGAAGCAATAGTAAGCTTCCCCTTTTTCCACAAGCTCTTTTGCGTATTTCATGTAAATGCCTGTTTTCATACGCTCGCTTTGAACATATGGGCCGTAACCACCGTCTTTATCAGGACCTTCATCATGAACAAGGCCTGTCTTTTCAAGAGTTCTGTAGATTATGTCAACCGCACCTTCCACATATCTTTCCTGGTCGGTATCCTCGATTCTAAGCATAAAATCGCCACCTGCATGCTTTGCAACCAAAAACTCGTAAAGAGCCGAGCGAAGGTTACCTACATGCATTTTTCCCGTTGGGCTTGGTGCGTATCTTGTTCTGATTTTTTCCATTATTCTAACTCCTGTTCCTTAACTTGCTTATAATAATTATTTCTTATAACGATAAGTTTGCCTAAATACACATATTATGCATATTCAGGCAATTTCACTTTTAGCTTTTTAATCAATTTTTATTACACGAACATCATCATCCGAATCGCTGCTGTTTGAACTGCTGCCTTTTGATGAATCCGAATCGCTGTTATTTGAATTAATAAGGCTGTTGTCTTCATCAAATGTATCATCATCAACGGAATCTTTGATGTTTACATTGATATTTGTCTTTGTTGTTGCTTCCTCGGTAACAGCTTCGGTTTCGGCTTCTTTGGAGCCAACCACGCCCGTTGCGCCCAAGATGAAGATTACAAACAAAACAGCAACGGCAATACCGCCGAAAGCAAGTATCTTATTTAAAATCGCTCCGGATTTTCTGCCTTCTTTTTTCATCTTTGATTCTTCGTAAATGTCATTAACCGCATCGATATCAAGGTCGATTCTGAAGCTTTCGTTACGCTCGTCATCAAACTCATCATCAATAAGACCTTTGTAG
>CACZQX010000222.1 GCA_902783445.1 uncultured Lachnospiraceae bacterium | reverse complement strand
CAATTAATCCGATGTTCAATTTAGTGTTCACCTCCTGCCAAAACGAATTTTTTCGCGTTGCAAACTAACATTTAATACCAATCCCACGCCGATGAAAAGGCAAACCAAAGATGTTTGGCCATAGCTTACGAAAGGAAGAGGTAAACCGGTATTCGGTATAAGCATAGTCGCAACGGCTATGTTAATAAATGACTGAAAAGCAATCCAGGACCCAAAACCTATGCATATTATTTTCCCTTCCAGGGTGGATGCCCTTAGCCCCGTCATCATACATTCAAAAACAATTAACGCAATTAAAATAATAACTGCCGTGGTTCCTATAAAACCAAGTTCTTCGCCGACAATTGTAAAAATAAAGTCGGTCTGTGGCTCCGAAATATAATTACCGTTTTTAACACTGGTAGTTTCGTCGTTATTAAGCCCCTTTCCGGTAAGTCCGCCCGAACCTATGGCCATAACCGAATTTTCCTGCTGGTATCTTATACGAGCCGCCTCGGAATTTTCTTCATCATAAAAGCCTATAATTCGGTCATATTGATACTGTTCTATAATGTTGTTTTCTCGCGGAAGGGCAAGAATAACGCAAAGCAAAACAATAGCCAAGGGGACAATAATAGCCAAGAATATTCCGATAATTTTATAGCTTAGTCCACATATAAATATTATAGCACAAAAAGTCAGAAAAATAACTATTGTTGTCGATAAATCGGGTTGCTTGTAAATTAACAGAGCCGGCGCCGCAAATAAAGCAACAGCAACAAGAACAAACTTTATATCTTTAAGTTTATCCTTGTATTTTGCCAAAAATGCCGCAAAGAATAATATCAAAATTATTTTTGACAATTCCGAAGGCTGAAATTGAAAGCCACCGATAACAATCCATCTTTTCGCACCGCCAACTTCGTTTCCGAGCGGTGTAAATTTAATTGCCAACAAAACAATTAAATTAAGGATGTAGAAAATCCAATAAAATCGAAGAACAAACTTGTAGTTTACAAGACCTACCACAACCATTACAAAAAGTCCCACAACAAGGCCCTGAGTTTGGCTGACATCATAGTTAAACTTTGATGCACTGCCGATTACATTGATGCCTAAAATGGTCAATATAAGAACAAAAACAATCAGTCTTATATTTAAGGCCGAATAGTTATACTTCTTTATATTTGAAATGGCAGATTCAAATAAATCCACAAAAAATGTCTTAAGCATTTTAAGTACTACTCCGTTTCTGTTGGCAAGTATAAATTAAACGTTATGTTTAACCTCTTTAATCGGAATATTGGCAAATAATGCAGGTGCATTACCTGCTTCACCGTTTTGACCCGCGGTTGTAATTTGAATATCCAATCCGTCATAGTCAATTTCCATGTATTTTGAGATACAACTAATGATATCTCTTTTTAACATTTCCATAACCTCCGGGGAACATTTAGCTCTGTCTGATACAAGTAAAAATTTAAGTCTGTCTTTTGCCACATCCCCTGAGGTTTTCTTTTTAAACAAATCAAAAATGCTCATAATATTCCTCCGATAAAAACTTTAACTGTATGATTAGTTATTTCTTAAATACGCTCGCAATTTTTGAGAAGAAGCCTTGTTTGGTTTCCAAATTAAGGAAAGGCACTTCTTCGCCCATAATTCTATGGCAAATATTCATAAAAGCTTTACCCGAAAGGCAATCGCTTCCAACCAATGGCTCACCGTGGTTGGTTGAAATAACAATGTTTTCATCGTCCGGAACAGCACCGATAAGGTCGATTGAAAGAATATCAACAACATCTTCAATAGACATCATATCGCCGCGTTTAACCATATCCATTCTTAAGCGGTTAACTATCAAATGCTGTTTTTTAATATTATTTGCCTCTAAAAGTCCGATAATTCTGTCGGCATCACGAATTGCCGAAACTTCCGGAGTTGTTACGACAAGGGCTCTGTCGGCACCGGCAATGGCGTTTTTAAAGCCTTGTTCAATACCTGCAGGACAGTCGAGAATAATATAATCGAATTCATCTCTAAGTTCGTTGATAAGAGCCTGCATTTGTTCAGGTGTTACGCTTGTTTTGTCTCTTGTTTGTGCCGATGGTAAAAGGAAAAGGTTATTAAGTTTTTTATCCTTAATCATTGCCTGTTTTGCACGGCAATTACCTTCCACAACGTCAACCAAGTTATAAACTATTCTGTTTTCAAGACCCAT
>CACZQX010000221.1 GCA_902783445.1 uncultured Lachnospiraceae bacterium | reverse complement strand
TTAATTATCCGGGCGAAAGCAACACCCCAATCAAATCCTTTGACAAAAACTCCGTTTACAAAGTTATCGATAAAGCTTTGGACGACAAAATAAACGACTATTGTCTAAAAAACAATGTATCTCTTAAAAGCGTATGGCTCCTTGCCTGGGGCTATATGTTGAGTTTTTACAACTCCGAGAACCAACCTTTATTGGCCGTTGAAACAAAGCACAAAAAACATTTTGTTGCTCCGGTTAAAATTTTAAGAAATGCCAAATCTTTGGATAATGTAAAAGAAATCGATAAAATTTTGAAAAGCGCCGCAAAATACAATAACTGCAGTTTGGAAAACATTTGCGAAAGCGCTGATATAGACATGCACAGTTATTTTAAAATGTTGCATTCCTTTTTGGATTTAAGAACCTACAACAGTGTGGATCAAGTCGTTAACAATGCTACGGAGCTTGGCTTTTCCAACAAGCCTTCCAACTACAAGATTCGCGTTTTATATTACTATTATGTGGATGAAGTGGGCTTAAATTACGTTTATTACAGGGAAGCTTTCTACGATTCGGCAATTGAACAGATGCACAAGCTTCTGATAGACGTGGTTACGGAAATTGTATCCTCCGATGAAAACAAATTTGATAAAAACTATTTTGAAAATGCTCTGGATTCAAATGTTGAAAAGCTTTTGAAAAAAGACCTCAAAAACAAAGCCGACTATCTTAAAAAGAGCGGCCTTTTCGGTGACAGAAGCGATGAAGATTTCTTGAGTTTGTCTGAAAAGGTAAGACTCCACAGATATTCGGCAAACGATATAGTCTTAAAAGAAGGCACGGCAAGCCACAGCATAGGCATCCTCATAGAAGGAATGTTGGAAGAAAGCCGTGTTGATATGGATGGTATAGTTCATACAATTAGATTATGTAAACCATTCACCTTGATTTCAATCGAAGGCCTTTTTGATGAAAACGTGCTTTCTACAACCCTAAGTGCATACAGTGACGAAGCAAAGGTACTGTTTATCGAGCGTCCGGATATCTACAATTTCCTAAGCAGTTCTCCGGATACTTGGTCCAAGCTTTTGAAAGCTTGCAACGACAGCCTTGTAACCATGAAAAAGCTTTGGACATCTCAATAAATTTCAAAAAAGAGGCGAAGAAATTAATTCTTCGCCTCTTTTCTAAAGGATTATCAAAATGTATAAATCTTATAATCTATTTATTCAACGGATTCTGTTCTGTAAACGAATTTAACGTTTCCGTCCATTCCTTCACCTGACTGAGTAAATGACTTATACTCTTTTGAAAGGTTGAATGTTGCCTTTGCTCTTTCGATAAGGTTTGAAACATCTCCGTCCAAAAGGTCAACAATTTTATCGATACCCTCTTCTTTGAACTTCTTAAGTCCGTCGCTTAACTGCATAGAACCGTCTTTAAGTGCTCCGACACCTTCCTGTAATGCAGGCATACCATCTTTCATTGTGAAGATACCGTCGTAGAGTTTTGCAATACCGTCAGCAACCTGTTTTGTTCCCGCATCGAGATTTGTTGCGCCTGCTGCCGCCTGACTTACTCCGTCTGTGTATGATTTAAGTCCCGTATAGAACTGATTGTAAGAGTTAAGTGCAGTAAGTGCATCTGTGTTAATTGAGCTTTGTGCAAGGCTTAAGCAAAGTGCATTGATTGCTGCCTGACCTTCGGCTGTCTGAGCTGTCTGTGTTGCTGTCTGAAGTCCCTGAGCGTATGGGGCATATGCTGCATAAGTTGATGGGTCTGCTGCATACATTTGCGCATACTGCAATGTCTCGCCGATTTCAGCAAATGCCTGCTCTTTTGTTTCACCTGCGCCTAATTTCTGAGCCAACATAAGCTTAACTGCAGGGAACTGTGCCGATGGAATGCCGTTGTTTGTAAGCTGTTCCTCAAGGCCGTTGTTACCAAGCTGTACAAGTGCTGCCTTTTGTGCATCCGTCGGATTTGTCAAAAGTCCGCCGATTACCGACTGATAGTTATCGATTGTAAGAGTCTCGCCACCAAGCAAAGCGCCTAATTTTTCTTGTGCGCTTGCAAGAAGCGTGTTAAATACCTGCTCTGCTCCTGCATTTAAAGCATCATTGTTTGATGCGATTTCATTTAATCCGTCTTTAAGCTGTTCGCTGCCTGCTGCCAAAGTGTTGCTTCCGTCAAGTAAAGCACTTACACCATCAGCAAGTCTGTTAACACCGTCAACCAAAGCATCTGATTTGTCAAGAAGTGTTGCAAGTCCGTTGTAAAGTGTTGATGAGCCGTCAACAAGCTGTGTCATAGCATCGTTAATTTGGCCTACTTTGTCCTTAAGGTCGTCGATGTTGTTAATCTTAGATGTATCGATTTCCGAGAATACTTCGTTTGTAGCAACAGTTATCGTTGTTGAAAGTGAGAAATCTTTTGCATCTGCTGTAATTTCAACATAATCAGGAACATCTAACTTAGACTCTGCTATACCTAAGTTTTCCTGCATGCCCGGAAGAGCAATACCTGCAACGATTGTTCTGTTTCCGTCGTTAAACATCTTACCGTTTGAAACTTCTACATTTGAGAAGTTGTCATTATCCATAACAAGACCTGTAAGCATTACGAAAGGTACATACATCTTTGTCTGAACACCGTTAATGTCCACATAGTCATACTGATTGTTTTCATAATCGAATCTGATGGTTACTTTACCTGATTTGCCCGCAAGGTCTTCAGCTGAAATAGCCTTGCCGTCAAGTTTGTAAGAAACTTTCAAATTAACGGGAAGGTCTTTTGAGATGTCACCTTGGTAGTAAACATCGTTACCCTTTGCATCCCAAACCTTCATATTGTCTTCATCCATTGAGTAGCTTTCACTGCCCTTTACTGTTTCAACATTTGAAAGTTCTGTCTTATCTGCGATTTTGTCAGCACCGATTTCATTCTTAATCCAATCGCTGACAATAACCTTTTCAACACTACCGTCCGCACCTGCGATTACATATACGGTTTCGTCCTTTTCAACATTGTTTGCCGCATTTACAGCATCTGCCTTTTCATCTGCGGTTAATGATTCTTCTTTTGTATCTTTATCTAAATTTCCTGTCAAAGCATATACCGTTGCGCCCGCACCGCTAACTCCCAATGCTACGCAAAGGCCGACAGCTATAGTTTTAATTATTTTATTTTTCATAATTGCACCTCTTTTAATTAAGCCATTGAAGTATCGTTAAATTTGCCGTGTCTGTGTTTCTTGTCATCTTCCGTTTCTATCTTCATTCCCACTGTTGTATGAACAATCACCTTGTGGAAGATCATAAACAATGCAGGAAGTAAGAAGATTACGCATATCACGCTGACTACCGCGCCTCTTGCCATAAGCATGCACATCGAGCTTATGATATCCATATCCGAGTAAACGGCTACTCCGAAGGTTGCGGCGAAAAGTCCCGCGCCGGAAACAAGTATTGATGGGATTGATGTGGTTAATGCTGTCATTACCGCATCGCGCTTAGTTGCCCCCAGTCTTGTTTCTTCTTTGTAACGTGTGGTCATAAGTATTGCGTAGTCAACCGTTGCTCCAAGCTGTATCGTACTGATGCAAATCGGTGCGATAAACGGTAGGCTCTGTCCCAGGAAATGCGGCAGGCCAAGGTTAATAAATATGGCAAATTCGATAACCGCAATAAGTATAACCGGGAGAGAAACACTCTTTTGAACAAGTGCAATAATAATAAAGATTGCTGCGATTGAAACTATGTTAACAACCTGAAAGTCGTGATTTGTAGTTTCAATCATATCTTTCATGCAAGGTGCTTCACCGATAAGCATGCCCTTGCTGTCATAACTTTTAACTATACGATTTAATGAATCTATCTGTGCGTTTACTTCATCGCTTGCTACTTTGTATTCCGAATTGATTAAAAGCAATTCCCAATTGTCGCTTTCAACCTTACTAAGAAGTGAATCCGGGATAAACTGCTTAGGGATTCTCGAACCCACTACAGATTCAAGGCCAAGCACATATTTAACACCGTCAACGTCTTCCATTTCGTCAATCATGTTTCTTACGTTTTCTTCCGGTGTATCGGTGCTTACCAAAACCATATGAGTACTTGCAATGTCGAATTCATCCGAAAGCTTTTCGTTTGCTATAACGTATTTCATATCTTCCGGAAGGCAACCGCCCATATCATAGTAAACTTCATTGTTTGTGCTGCTATATCCGTAAAGTGCCGGTGCCAAAAGTGCCACAAAAGCAATGGCAAATACCGGGAAGATCTTTGTTATTCCGCGAGACAATTTTGTCATGTTCGGAATAATTGATCTGTGCTTTGTTTTTTGAAGCGGCTTATCAAATATAAGGATAAGTGCCGGAAGTACGGTTACGCATCCAACCACTCCAAGAAGTACGCCTTTTGCCATTACAATACCAAGGTCGGCACCAAGGGTAAATGACATAAAGCAAAGAGCTATAAATCCTGCGATGGTTGTAATTGAGCTACCAAGTACCGATGCAAAGGTCTTCTTAATAGCAATCGCCATAGCTTCGTTTCTGTCCGGGTTAAGCTCACGCTGTTCGTTGTAGCTGTGCCATAAGAATATGGAGTAATCCATGGTTACCGCAAGCTGCAATACCGCCGAAAGAGCTTTTGTAATATATGATATTTCCCCTAAGAAGAAGTTTGTTCCAAGGTTTAAAACTATCATCATTCCTATACTTACAAGGAACACGAATGGCACAAGCCAGCCGTCTAAAAGTGCTATCATGGCGATGCATGCAAAAAGTACCGCAAGGCCTACATATACAGGCTCTTCCTGTTCGCAAAGGTCTTTAAGGTCTGTAACCAATGCACTCATGCCCGATACGAAGCACTGTTCGTTGCACACGCTTCTGATATCTCTTATGGCTTCCATTGTTTCTTCATCGGATGTTGCCGTATTAAAGAATACTGCCATAAGTGTTGCATCATCCGTGTTAAATTCGTTGTAGATATTATCCGGTAAAATCTCCATCGGTACGGATACATCCGCCAGTGAGCTGTACCAGATAACACTGTCTACATGATCGACTTTTTCGATTTCGCTCTTAAGATTTGCGACATCGCCTGCTTCCATATCCTCTACGATGATGAAGGAAAATGCTCCCTTTCCGAAATCATCCATAAGGATTTGCTGACCTTTTGTAGTGTCCATGTCAGCCGGCAGGTAGTTTAACATATCATAATTGATTCTTGTAAATACCATTCCGAGAACCGCCGGAATCATTAGGGCTACCGCAACAATCAAAATAATAATTCGATTCTTGACTACCCCTCTCGCCATTTTCATTCTGAATAATCCTCCTATATATATTTTTTCATAATCTACAGTTAGCACTTGGGGATTCAAGTGGCTAACCATTTGTCATTTGACATTATATAATCAAGGAATAATCATTCATACAGTCAGTTTTTGCCCTCGTGTCTGATTTTTTTGCACACAAAAAAAACTGTCTGAAATTCAGACAGTCCCTTGCATGTGCCTAAAAATTATGTTAACTCCTATAGCAACATATTGTTGAAGCGAAGCTCGCAAAGTCGCTTAACATCATCCATTATGTTGTCTTTCATGCCGTTTCCCACCCATTCGATAACAAGGCCGAAACTTAAACATTTATAGTAATTAATAAGGATTTCTTCATCCGCCTCTTTAAGGCCCTGGGCAGCCAAAACTTCCGCAAACTTTTCGTTAGCCTTAATGCCCTCTGCGTACTTTCTGACCGCATAGTCGCAAACGGACCAAAGGTTCATTTCCAGGATATCACGGTTTACGGAATTGAAAATATGAAGAATGGAAACCTTGTTTTTCTTGGCAAATTCAAAAGCAAGGCCAAGGCAATCTTCAATAGATGCAATGTCCGGATATTCCGAAATAATCTGGTTTGTTTCGTCTTTTACAATTTCTTCTATAAGAGCGGGAATATCCGCAAAATGATAATAAAAAGTATTACGGTTAATGCCGCATTTTTCCACTATTTCCTTAACGGTTATTTGATTTAAAGGCTTTTCCGCCAGCAATTCTCTGAATGTATCTTTTATTGCCGTTTGTGTAAAATTAGCCATAATTCCCTCACTTTTCTTTATACGAGTCCCGCAATTACCAACTGGATGTTCTTATCTCCCCTGAATTCGTTAATCTGCGGGTAAAATAAGGCGTTTACTTTAATGCCGTTTTTATCACCCTTTAGGGCTCTTGAAACTTCTGTATCTCCGAATTTTTCTTTCAGATACTCAGCCGTCTCCACAGCGTCTTCAAACATAACCGCGCTTAAAGACTTGCCTCTTTCGTCTTCTAAGTTAAATCTTAAGAACTGTCCCTCTTTACCCATATGGGCCATTGCTTTAATACGCACATTCCTTAAGGCAAACACTGGCTTTGGATTGCCGGTTCCGAAAGGTTCAAGCAAATCCAAGCTGTCTATTAAATTAAAATCAATGACAGAAAAAGGAAGTTCCGTATCTATCCATATTTTCTTTATAAGGTCATCATCAGTAAGAGCGCAGTCTAAGTTTAGAGCTTTACTCAAATCCTCAGGAGTCACATCTGCCTTCAAAGTCATTCCCGCAGCCATTTTGTGACCGCCGAATTTGGCAAACATGTCCTTATGCTTTTGAAGCTCCTCAAACATGTCGTATTTTTCAATAGAACGGGCAGAACCCTTGATTGTCGCATCGTCGCCCTCCGAAAGTCCATTGGTTAAAACGATGGTTGGCTTGTAATAATGCTCTTTAATGCGTCCCGCCACAATACCCACTATACTTTCGTGACAGTCCGGAAGATAAACCACAAGGACCTTTTCGTCCTCTCTTCCGTCTAAGATTTCATACGCGGCTTTTAATGCATCTTCCGTCATTTGCTTTCGGTCTTCGTTAAGATTCCTAATGTCGCTTGCAAGACTTATTGCCTCTTTATAATCCTCGCAAAGAAGAAGCTCCATAGCCTTTCCTGCGCTTTCTATACGACCGCAAACATTAATGCATGGTCCAAGGACAAAGCCCAAATGATAAGCCTTTATTGTGGAATTTCCAAGGGCCGATACGTCTATCAAGGCTTTTAGCCCTATGATTTCGGTATTATTAAGCTGCTTTAAGCCTTCTTTAACAAAGATGCGGTTTTCATCTTGTAAGGTCACCACGTCACCTACAGTTGCAAAGCCTGCAAACTGTAAGAAGCGATAAATCCCGTCTTTGCCTTCTTTTGCAATACCCTTCTTTTCAAACAAGGCTTCAATAAGCTTGTAAGCAACCACGGCACCGCAGATTTCCTTGTAAGGATAATCATCCCCCGGCTTTTTGGGATTAATAAGAATATCGGCGTTTGGCAGGACTTCCGGCGGATTATGATGATCCGTTACAATAACCTTCATGCCCTTTTCCTTTGCATAAGCAATAGCATCATTAGCTGCGATACCGTTATCGCAGGTAACAATAAGGCCGATGCCCTCTTTTGCCGCCTCTTCCGTCAAACGTTCGTTAATGCCGTATCCGTCAATAATTCTGTGAGGAAGGGCAAAATCCACGTCTGCGCCCAGCGTTTCCAGGCCTTTAAGCAAAATATATGTGGCGCAAACACCGTCAATATCATAATCGCCGATGATTCTTATCTTCGTGTTCTTTTCGATTTCGGAGAAAATAAGCTCCACCGCATCCTTCATTCCATCAAGCAAAAAAGGGCTGTATAAATCATCCAGCCCGCCATTAAGGTATTTTGCTATTTCATCGTCACCGATAATGTCTCGGTTTCTGATAATCCTGGACATTACCGGTGAGATGTTGAATTTTTTACCTATTTCATTAAAATCCGCTTTTTTAGAATGAATAAACCACTTTGCCATTTTATCCCCGTGAAATTACATACGAAGTTCGATATCTTTTTCTTTTAACGCAGTCAAAATCTTGTCCATTACTTCCTGAACATCTTTATCTTCAAGGCTTCGATCCTT
>CACZQX010000220.1 GCA_902783445.1 uncultured Lachnospiraceae bacterium | reverse complement strand
TTCGATATTAAGTCCGTGTTCGTGGAACATGGAACTTTCTGTACCGGATTTAACGGATTCTTCGTAAATACCGCAAGTAATATGTACTGATGTAATGTATTCTTCAACCATCTGGATGAACTGACCTGTTTCTTCAGGCGTGATACCGTTCGGCTGGTGGTCTGTTCCGTCGATACGAAGCTCAACAAGGAAGTCAGGACCAACTGCTTCTCTGATAGCCTTTAATACCTGGATAGGGAATTTAGCTCTGTTTTCCAAGCTTCCGCCGTATTCATCGGTTCTTTGGTTAATGAGTGGGCTTAAGAACTGTGTAAATAAGAAGCCGTGACCGCCGTGAATAAGTACGCCGTCAAAGCCTGCTTTTTGCATATATGTAGCTGCTTTTGCAAAGTCGCTTGCAATACGATCCATATCGTCTTTTGTCATTGCACGATAGTGAACGCCTGCATAGTTAACGCCGTCTGTAGGACCTACTGCGAATTCGTCCGGACCGAAAGGAACTTTTTCTTTACCCGGGTGAGCAAGCTCTGCAAGAGCGATACAACCGTGTTTCTGGATTCTTTTTGCGTATTCGGCTACAGCATTGAATGTTTCCATGTCTTCTTCAGGCTTTGCAAAATCAAATTTTCTGAAGCCCGGGATACGACACGCATCCGTAAAGTTTACGTCTGTTTCACCTACGATAACGCAACCGTTGCCGCCTTCTGCAGGGAACTCGAGCTTACGATATGTAAAATCTCTGTTTTCCGGCTGCTGAACGATAAGACCGAAAGCCATAGGTGCGCTTACTATACGGTTACGATAAGTTTTGTTGCCTACTTTCATAGGACTTAAAATGTGTTCAAGTGCCATTTCTCTTCCTCCTAAAAATATACACTTTTTTAGATTTTTTCTCTGCATTAAATTATATCACTAATAAATAGCAAGTAAAAATTCTGATTTCTTTTATTATTTATAAACCTTTCTTATAAATTGTGTTATAATTGTTTTTGCTTGATTTATTATTATGACGTAAGGAATTTTAAAAAATCGCGTTAAAAGCGCTATTTTAGGCATATATATAACTATAATCATTATATTGGGAGAAGAAAATGAACACGGAACAACTTCAATATTTTATCATCGCATCAAAACATCTTAATTTTTCGGAGGCTGCAAAAGAGCTTTATGTAACACAGCCTACCATTTCAAACCAGATTTCCGCTTTGGAAAAAGAATTGGGTGTAAAACTTTTTGAGAGAAGCACCAGAAAAATCGCCCTTACAAAAGACGGCCAAATGTTTTTGGATGATGCGAAAAGATTATTGGATTTTAAGGACAATGCCATTGAAAAGCTAAAACACTCCAAAGAAAATCGTGAAATGTCTTTGGATATAGCCTATCTTTTGGCGCCATGCAAATCTTTTTTGCCAAAGCTGATTATGCAGTTTAAAAGACTTTACCCAAGTGTAGAACTAAAGCTCCACAGAATGGACGGAAACGTTATCAGACATGCAATTGATGACGACGAATGCGACTTGTATTTCGGGCTCAGTAAAGATATTTCAAAAAAAGGGAAGCATTATTTCAAGATTTTCAAGGACAACTATTGTCTAATTTGCAGCCATAATCATCCTTGCGCAAGCATTAACAAAATAGACTACGATAAGCTTGCTTCGGAGACTTTCCTTGCACTCAATCCTGATGTCGGACCTTATATGTCCAAGGATATCGGACAGTTTATTGCCGGTCACGAGTACAACTTTAAAAATGTGATTTACCTTGACAGTATGGAAGAAATCCTGTTTTATGTTGAATGTGATATGGGAATATCCATACTGCCCGGAAGAAATCAGGAAATTTACCATAATGCGGTAACTTACCTTCCACTTCAGGGAGCACACTCAAATCTGGAATTCGGTGTGGCATACTCAAATAGCAAAACAAATCCGGCCGTTCCTCTTTTTTTGGAAGTGCTTGAGGGCTATAGATAATAAAACCGTTTATACACCCGACTTCAAATTAATCTGATGTCGGGTGTGTTTTATATTTCTATGTTGTACTTTTTCAAAAATTCTTCCGCTTGCAAATCCCATGCTTCATAGTAAGCTTTGTCATTTCTGTGGTCGGGAAGATTATAGTTATTTACCAGATATTCTCCCATTGCCGCAGTTACTTTTACCGCACCGTTTAAGTTAACATGGTCGCCGTAATCTTTCGTGTCATAATTCCAATCAATTCCAAGTTCATCCGTTAAAAGATTGTAATCGATGAATTCTATTCCGAATTTATCGGAAATGCTTTCAATGGCATTGTGTTTCTTATATGTCCAATTTAAAGGAGACGGTGATGCAACCAATAACAGAGAAATATCTTTTTCTTTGCATAAATTTATTATGTTTTCAAGATATTTCATATTATCATTGCCAATTTCGGTTTTTTTATCCGTAGGAATCATGTATTCTCCGGATTCATAAGGCTTTATCTCAGTTCTTAAAATAAATCCCTTGTAGTTATCTATCGATGAATAATTTTTAAAATACAACTCTCGAAATATAAATTTCCATCTTATGTGATATTTAAATACCGGAAACTTATCTGCCAGCATATTGAAAAAAGCATTTCCGTTATTATCCTTGTCAACGGCTTCTCTGAAAATACAATTGGCCTCAAGCACAATAACTTTTGGATTTTGTTTTTTAAGGACTTCCTCCATTATGTAAAAAGTATCACATGGTCTTTGAGCCGCCGTGCCGCAAACATACGAGCTAAATCCATATTCAGCGTACATTTGAAGAGGTGAGTATGCCGCAAAGCACTCACTGTCTCCAAAAAACAAAACATCAAGTGAATTGTCCCTTTCTTTTGCCACCGCCTGTATTGCCTCGGTTGACGTTTCTATATTATAGCTTTCATGTTCCGGCTTAAAAATCAAGGAAAGGACTATCGTCATTCCCAAAAGAATAAGCAGGAATATTGCTGTTGCAACTTTATTTTTCATAAGTCCCCCTAATACCCGGCATAAATCATATCCACAGCTGTATATCCCGGACCGTAGGCTCCGAAAACCATAACAAGAAATATTGCCAGATACCAGAAAATCCATCTAAACGGCAATTTCTTTTTATCAATGTTTTTCCTGATGTTAACACCACGTTCCTTCAAAACACCGACGACAATTATAATAAAAATTCCAACCAAAGCGGCAGCCAAATCTTCTCTGTCCAATCCAAGGCGCCAATAGTTGGCAAACAGTTCCTTTAAATGGAAGTTGCTTAGGATATTTTTTAACATTAAAAACCCATCTTTTACGGTCTCAGCCCTAAAAAACATTTCTCCCAGGTTGATGATTACAAAAAGTTTTATAAACCTGAAAACCTTATAACCTTTACCGGCTCTGTCTATATGAAAAAAAGCTGTAAGCTTCTTTACCGGTTCTTCTGTTAAGTTCTCTATGAAAATAAGAACAAAGTAATACAGTCCGTAGAATATAAATGTCCATTTTGCACCATGCCAGAGACCGTTGCAAATCCATACGCAAAATAAGGCAATGAAGGTTACACTAAACTTGGATGTGGTTTTTCCGAAGTACTTTTTTACAAATTTAGCAAACTTCTTTACAGGCTTTGCCAAAGAAACCGGAAAGAAAATATAATCCTTAAACCATGTGCCCAGAGTAATATGCCATCTATGCCAAAAATCAGATGCATCTTTTGCAAAAAAAGGTTGTCTGAAGTTTTCCGGCAGCTTTATTCCAAAAATTTCTCCGGAGCCGATAATAATATCCATGCAGCCTGAAAATTCCGCGTAAAGCTGCATAGTAAAAGCTAAAACGGCAAGCAGATTTATTGAGCCGTCATATTTTTGATAGTCATCAAACACCTTTGTTACCAATGGTGCGATTCTGTCAGCAACAATAAATTTTTTAATAAGGCCCCAGCAAATTCTTTGATAACCGAATTTTAAGTTGACAAATTCGATTTTTCTTCCGGCATATAAATCCTCTCCAACCTGACTGTATCTGCTGATCGGTCCCTCCATAATTTGAGGAAAAAAGCTTAAATACAGGGCTATCTTAAAGAAATTGCCAACCGTTTCCTGTTTTCCGTTTTTAACATCCGCAAGATAAGAAATTACCTGTAAAGTATAATATGAAATGCCTATAGGTATCAAAAAATCAATCGGAGTAAACACAAAGTACATTCCGGCATTTTTTGCTATAATTCCTATATTTTCGCCAACAAAGTTGAAGTATTTAAGTATAAAAAGAACGCCGAGACTTATCAAAATCCCCAAAATCATAATCCGGCTTGTTTTGGTCTGCTTTTGCTTAGCATCTATTTCCTTATTGACCCTTATTTTACCTATCAGAACCCCCAAGCCCCATGCTAAAAATGTCGAGCCCAAAAGGAAAACTATCAACTTTCCGCTAAGCATATAAAAGAAAACGTAGTCCGCAACCAAAAGCACTATCCACCTGAACTTTTGTGTTGTAAGACTATATATAATTATAACAATTGGCAAAAAGGCAATAAAATAACTTGCCAAAAAGTATGACATCACTATCTCCCCATTATCAATATACCTATATAGTATATCATATTTGAGGTGCTTTTTGACCGTAATTTAATTAAGTTGATAATTGTTGGAAAGCTACCACTAAATTATTTCGTCAACCAAGCTATTTTTCCGTCATCCAAATCCAAGCCGAACATTTCTTTTATGGCATCGCATCTGAAATAGCAATAGAAAGGATATTCCATAGGGGTTTTTTCGCCGTTTGGCGCCGTTACGGTGTAATGATAAGGATTGCCCGTTAACGGAAAGCCTTCTTTTTCAAAGATTTTATACATTGTTCCGAAAGTTATTCCGTAAGCGTATGGATGTGCGATTATATCATCATAGATTAGCTCAATATTCTCGACGGAATACTTTGCAATTCTGTATGTATTCTTGTCATCGATGATTTCTTTTAAGATTTTGTTATCCGCGCCTTTTAAATTATCCTCAAAATAATAGGCAAGATTTAACTCATAATACTCTTTCAGAGCCTTATTGTAGACAGATTTGTTAAAATCCGCCGGCTTAAGAGAGCCGGAAATATCTGCCATTTCTATATCATTGTTGCCAATATGTCTGAGAGGAAAATCGTAGTCTATGTTATAAACTATTTCTATATTTGCACGTTTTTCCATAAAGAAATCGTTCTTCTTCCCTTAGTATTTCCACATATTTGCTTTTAATATTCGCATCTTCATAGAATTTTAAAAAATACTCATCATAATAGTCATTTTTCAAACTGTTTGAAGCGCTTTCCATGCCCCATGTTCTGTCATCAAGCACATGAAAATCCACATTATTGTCTTTATCCGTAACTGTCCAGAGCTTGTCATGAAATTCTCCGTCATAGACATCCTCCGGCTCTTTGGAGAGGCTGATATTTTTGATTCCCAGCTCTTCGTATATGTTTTTTT
>CACZQX010000219.1 GCA_902783445.1 uncultured Lachnospiraceae bacterium | reverse complement strand
TGAATGTAGAGAATGCCATGATTATTATTCGCGGTGAAGACATAGCCAAAATGGCAAGGCTAAACGGCAACAGCAATGTAATACTTTGGTTTAGGGAAGGCAAAAAGCCGGAAAGCATGGAAAACAAGCGCTATATTAAAAGCGCAACCATATCCATAGAGTCCGGCAGCCCCGAAAAACTTCTAAATTATCTTTATAAACAAACCGCCGAACTTAACAGATGGGAAATGCAACTTGATTTGCTAAGTGAAAAAAGCCGAAATTATCAGGATTTAATAGATTGCTCGGATCCCGTAACAAGTGAGGCTTTATCTCTTATTGACAAGGATTTTGCTTATGTGGCTTATTCCGTGGAAAAATCAAAAACAAACGGTTATTTGGAAAAAATGGTTAGCAACGGCAGAGTATCCGATGAAACGGTTTCGCAGTTAATCAGTACCCCGGGCTTTGAAAAAATCGATAAAATCAAAAGCGTATATGAGTTTGAAGATGATTATGTTTTTATTGCAAAAAATATTTTTTACAATAAGAAGTATGTGGGGCGTTTGTTAATGATGGTAAGTGATGACAGCTTGCTGAACGAATACAACAAAATGGTGCTTGGGGTTGTTGCTAACTACGTGGAAAAAATGTATTCAAAAGAAGGCAGCTTTTATCTTTCAAGAGAAACCTCGGGGAAATTGGAAGAATATATGAAGAACTCTTTGGAGGGAAAAAGCATAAACCGAAACTTGTGGGAGCATGCTTTGGGAGAAAAGGGCTGGAAGTTATCCGACGGTTTTCGCCTAATGATTTTTGATGTGGCATACAGACGAGAAAAGAAGGTCCATGCGGGATATTTGTGCCCTCAAATAGAAAATATGTGGAAGTTTGCCATCGGAGTAGAGATAAAGGACAGAGTGGCGGTGCTTTTAAATCAGCGCCTTTTAGAAAAAAAATTCGAACAATCTTTGGCGTATTTTGTAAGAAACAGTCTCTTGGTTGCGGGAATCAGCAACAGATTTGACGATTTTTCCAAAATGACCGACTATATGGCCCAGGCTACGGCGGCCATAGACATTGGAATATGGAAGGATCCGCATCTTTGGTATTATTATTTTTCCGACTATGTTTTTGATTATATAAAAAACAGAATTACCGAGCAAATATCGCCGGAAAACCTTGAACATCCGGCACTTAAAAAACTTAAAGAATATGATGGCAAAAACAACTCAGATTATTATAACTCTTTAAAGTATTTTATTAAGACAAAATTTAATATGACAGCGGCGGCAGACCTTGCGTTTGTTCACAGAACGACTTTTATCAAAAGAATCGAAAAAGTGGTGGAACTTACGGATTTGGACCTTGATGATTGGAATACGAGGCTGCTTCTCATGCTTTCGTATTCATTGATGGAGGAGAAATAATAATATTTAACAAAATATCCCCAAATATTTGGAAAAATAAGGTAGATTATATTTAAAATTTGAAGTATAATAATAAATTGATAAATCACGCAACAAGCAATAATTTTTAAAAAAATTGTTTTAGATATTAAGTAAAGGTTAAGTTAGGTCGATATATATTAAGACCGGAAGGAGTATCAGATGGTAGCAACAGATATCGGAATTGATTTGGGAACAGCGAGCATCCTTGTATATATAAAAGGAAAGGGAGTTGTTTTGAAAGAGCCTTCGGTTGTGGCTTTTGACAGAGACAATAACAGAATAAAAGCAATCGGCGAGGAAGCCAGATTAATGATAGGAAGGACACCGGGTAATATTGTGGCGGTAAGACCACTTAGACAAGGTGTTATTTCTGACTATACGGTTACTGAAAAAATGCTTAAGCATTTCATTCAGAAGGCACTTGGAAAAAGAATGTTCAAGAAGCCTAGAATCAGCGTTTGCGTACCTAGTGGTGTTACGGAAGTTGAGAAAAAGGCCGTAGAAGATGCAACATATCAGGCAGGAGCAAGAGAAGTTGCAATTATTGAAGAGCCTATAGCAGCAGCAATCGGTGCGGGTATTGATATTACAAGACCATGCGGTAACATGATTGTGGATATAGGCGGTGGTACAACAGATATCGCGGTTATTTCCCTTGGCGGAATTGTTGTAAGTACATCAATCAAAACCGCCGGAGATGATTTTGATGATGCAATCGTTAGATATATGCGTAAAAAACACAATCTCCTTATCGGTGAAAGAACAGCGGAAGAAATAAAGATCAAAATCGGATGCGCATTTAAGCGCCAGGAAGTTCAGGAGCTTCAGGTAAGAGGCCGTAACTTGGTTTCGGGCCTTCCAAGAACAATTACCGTTACAAGTGATGAAACGGAAGAAGCACTTCGTACAGAAACAGCACAGGTTGTGGAAGCTATTCACAGCGTTCTTGAGAAAACTCCACCGGAACTTGCTGCCGATATTGCAGACAGAGGCATTGTACTTACGGGAGGCGGCAGCCTTCTTCAGGGACTCGAAGATTTAATCGAGGATAAAATAGGCATAAACACAATGACAGCAGAAGACCCTATGACTGCAGTTGCAATCGGTACAGGAAAATTTATCGAATTCTTAAGCGGTGACCGTAGCGAATAAAGCTTGCATGGGGTGATGGAGGTAAAGCATGGTTAGAGGACTGTATACAGCATATACAGGGATGTTAAATCAGCAATATAGGCTCGATACATTAACTAACAATCTTGCGAATGCGGACACAACGGGATTCAAAGCGGAAAACACAACCGCTAAATCTTTCGACGATGTTATGACTTACAAGATTAAAGACGGATCGGAGTACTATATTAACCGCCGTGTGGGAAAGATGGCATTGGGTGTTAAAATCGGTGAAAACTACACCGATTACAGTCAGGGTTCCTTTAAAAACACAGGAAACACATATGACTTAGCCCTTGACGGCAAAGGCTTTTTTGCCATATCTTTCACAAGCAAAGCGGGAAAAACATACGAGCTTTACACCAGGGACGGTGAATTTACAACAGACGGGGAAGGCGTTTTAAGAACAAAAGACGGAGATTTTGTTCTTGACGAATCCGGAAGCAATATAGTTGTTCCAACCGACGCGCAAGCGGTATCTATCGACCAAACGGGTCGCATTTTTGCCGACGGCGAACAAGTGGGACAGTTAAAACTTGTAGATTTCGAAGACTACAATTATCTTAAAAAATACGGAGAAAATCTATTACAGGCTGTAGACGGAGCTACACAAAAAGACTTCAACGGCACTGTTAACCAAGGTTATCTTGAGACATCAAACGTTAATGTCGTTGAAACAATGGTTGATCTGATTACAATAACCAGGGCTTATGAGTCAAATCAGAAAATCATTCAGGCAATTGATGACACATTGGACAAAGCAGTTAACAATGTCGGCAGAGTATAGGGGGAATAGCAAATGGTAAGAGCTCTTTGGTCAGCAGCATCGGGAATGACATCACAGCAGACAAACGTTGATGTTATCGCAAACAATCTCGCAAATGTAAATACAACAGGATATAAAACTCAAACTGCGCAGTTTAAGTCTTTGCTTTATCAAACATTGCAAAGCAAAACAACTACAGCTAACGGCGAAACAAAGCCCGTTGGCGCGCAGGTTGGTTTGGGTACAAGAATTTCGTCCATATCTTCTGTTTTTAAACAGGGTAATATGAACGCTACAAATATCGACACTGATTTCGCCATTGACGGTCAGGGCTTCTTTGCGGTTCAGGGCTTGGACGGAGATACTTATTATACAAGAGACGGTTCTTTTGTTTGGGCTTTGGGTCCGGGGGGAGGCGTAATGCTTTGTAATGCGGAAGGTCTTCCGGTACTTGATTCCACAGGCGCACCTATTGAACTGGGTGAAGAATATCAAACATCAAAGATTACAATAGATGCCAGCGGTGAAGTTTGTTATCCGGACGATCAAAACAACTCGCAAAAAATCGGCATGAAAATCGGGCTTTATCAATTCACAAATGCAGGCGGTTTGGAGCGTGCTTCATCCAGCAGATACAAAATTACCGATGCAAGCGGCGAGGCAATGAGTGAAGACGAGTTCGACAATTTAAATAAAAGTACTATTCGTCAGGGATACTTGGAAGCATCAAACGTACAGGTTGTTGACGAAATGGTTAACTTAATCGTTGCTCAGCGTGCATACGAAATGAATTCCAAAGCAATTCAGGCAGCGGATGATATGATGCAGCAGGCCAACAACTTAAGAAGATAAGGAGGAGTTTAAATGGCAAATTCAATAGATGCTTATTCATCTTCTTTATCAAATGTTCAGGAGCTTTACGAGAAAGCAAAAAATTCTTCGGCTCTGGAAAACAATTTAAAAACAACAGACTATTCAAAAGCTACGGACGCGGAGCTTATGGAGGTTTGCAAAAGCTTCGAATCTTACTTTTTGGAGCAGGTCTTCAAAAGCATGGATAAAACCATTATGAAGACCGAAAGCGAAGACTCTACGGCAAAGGCATACAGAGACATGTTCGGAGACAATCTTATAAAAGAGTATGCCGACAAAGCGGCAAATTCCAACGACGGCAAAGGTTTTGGACTTGCCCAAATGCTTTACGAGCAAATGAAAAGAAATTACGGATTGGATTAAACAGTACGTGGAAACAATAAAAGGCTACGTAGAAAGAATTATATTCAGAAATAATGAAAACGGATACACCGTCCTTGACCTGGAAACAGACAAGGACGATGTTATTTGTGTGGGAATTTTTGACAGAGTAAATGAAGGTTCATATCTGGAACTTAAAGGAGAATTTACGGTTCACAAAACCCACGGCGAACAGTTTAAGGTTAGCTCCTTTTCTGTAACGGTGCCGGAAAACGAAGAAGCCATAAAAAGATATCTCGGCAGCGGTGCCATAAAAGGAATCGGCGAAAAGCTGGCTGAACGTATAGTAAAAAAATTCGGAAAAGATACTTTCAGAATAATAGATGAGGAGCCCCACAGGCTTGCGGAAATAAAGGGTATCAGCGACAGAAAAGCAAACGAAATCGCATCCCAAATAGAAGAAGAAAAAGACATGAGACAAGCCATGCTCTATTTGCAAGATCTTGGAGTATCGGCATCTCTTTCCATCAAAATATACAATACCTATAAACAAAGAGTTTATACGGTTCTTAAAACAAATCCATATCAATTGGCAACGGATATAACGGGAGTCGGTTTTAAAATGGCCGACGAAATAGCCGCAAAAGCGGGCATCAGCCCTTTTTCGGAACACAGAATAAAGTGCGCCCTTTTGTATGTCTTGCTTAGAATGAGCGGTGCGGGAAATGTTTATGTTCCGAAGGACGAATTGATAAAAAACGCAAAAGATTTGTTGTCTTGTGACGAATCCATGATTGAAGAGGCCATTACAAGTCTTGCTTTCGAAAAGCAGATTATAATAAAGGCCGAAGGGGAGCAGGTCTATTACGCCAACTATTATTATACCGAGCTAAAAATCGCAAGACTTTTGTCGGAACTTAATTTAAAAGAAAAACAAAATGACGAGGAAATAATAAAAAGCGTAAAGCTTGTGGAAAGAAAAATCCAAATCGAACTGGATGAGCTTCAAAGGCATGCGGTCTGCGAGGCTGTTAAAAGCGGACTTTTGATAATTACCGGCGGTCCGGGTACCGGTAAAACAACAACCATTAATACCATTATCAAATACTTTGAGTTGCAGGGAATGAAAATCGCCTTGGCGGCACCTACGGGAAGAGCCGCAAAAAGAATGAGCGAAGCAACGGGCAAAGAAGCAAAAACAATTCACAGACTTTTGGAAGTAAACGGAGAGTTTGACAGTTCCAAAGAATCGGCATATTTTGAGAGAAATGTGGATAATCCTTTGGAAGAAGATGTAATAATAATAGATGAAATGTCCATGGTTGATATATTCCTTATGAAAGCGCTTTTGCAGGCGGTTATTCCGGGAACGAGGTTGATTTTGGTGGGAGACGTGGATCAGCTGCCAAGCGTCGGAGCGGGCTGCGTCCTTAAGGATATTATCGATTCCAAAGCTTTTAATGTGGTAAAGCTTACAAAAATTTTCCGACAGGCGGGAGAAAGCGAAATCGTTGTAAACGCCCATAAAATAAACCGCGGCGAAAGAGTAAAGCTTCGTCCGGACAGCAAAGATTTCATATATATAAAAAGAGAAGAAGCAAATGCCGTTCTTAATGCAATGCTGACTTTGATTAAAGAAAAGTTGCCTTCATACGTAAATGCGGATATGTTTGACATACAAATTCTCACACCTATGAAAAGAGGAGCATTGGGTGTGGAAAGCATAAACGAAGTTATGCAAAATTACCTTAATCCAAAGGAATTCGGGAAAAAAGAAATTGAAAGAGAAGGAACCGTATTCAGAGAAGGCGACAAGGTAATGCATATTAAAAACAACTATCAATTGGAGTGGGAATGTCGCGGAAAATACGGTATTCCATATGACTCGGGCATAGGAGTTTTCAACGGTGAAACGGGAATAATAAGAAAGATAGACGAATATCTTAGAGAATTGGAAGTGGAGTTTGACGAAAACAAATTCGTTAAGTATCCTTTTGCGCTTCTTGAAGAGCTGGAGCTTGCATACGCCATAACTGTGCACAAATCCCAGGGAAGCGAATATCCGGCGGTAATTTTGCCTATGCTTATGGGACCGAAGATGCTTATGAACAGAAACATTTTGTATACGGCCATAACAAGGGCAAAATCTTGCGTATGCGTTGTGGGAAGCGATGACATCTTTAATTTGATGGTGGCAAATGTAAATGAAACAAAAAGATATTCCGGTCTTAAAGACAGAATTATAGAAATAGAAAGTATAGGAAAAGAAGGTTTATAAAAGCATATGGAAATAAAGAATCTCAAAGTGCTTGGAGAGCGCGCGGCAGAGATATTATTTCCGAGAAAATGTCCTCTTTGTTTGAAAGTTTTGGACGAAGCGGAAAAAATGATATGTAAAGACTGCTACAAAAAAATTTCCTTTACAAAAGAGCCTTTGTGCATGAAATGCGGCAGGCCTCTTAAAAGCGAAGAAGAAGAATACTGCCCGTCATGCCAAGGGTATAGCGGGAAGATTTACTTTGATAAGGGAGTTTCTTTAATGATACACGACGAATCGGCAAAAAAACTCCTTTATGATTTAAAATATTCAAATATCAGAGAAAATGCAAAATTTTTGGCAAGAGAATTTGTACGAAAAAAATACAAAGAGGTTTTATCTTGGAAGGCTGATGCTATAATCCCCGTACCTTTGCACAAAAAGAGGTATAAAAAAAGAGGATTTAACCAATCGGAACTTTTGGCAAACGAGCTTGCCAAATACTTTAAAATTGCCGTGGACAGCGCAAATTTGTTGCGTTGCGTAGATACAATTCCTCAAAAAGAATTGGACAAAAGTAAACGCAAGAAAAATATAGAAAACTCTTTCAAATTTTTGGATAACATAGTAAAATATAAATACGCTATTTTAGTTGATGATATTTTCACTACGGGGACAACCATCAACGAATGCGCTAAAGTGCTTAAAAAATCAGGGGTTGAAAATGTTTATTTCATCACTATGAGTATAGTAAGCGAGTAGAGATTTTATGACTATTAAGGAGGACATTTCGCATGGAAGTTAAGAGCTGTA
>CACZQX010000218.1 GCA_902783445.1 uncultured Lachnospiraceae bacterium | reverse complement strand
GCCATTCTGTCAGGATAAAACTGCTCCAAGTCGGAGAGCTTTTCTCCCATGCCGGCATATAAAATATCTTTGCCCGTTACGGCTTTTATTGAAAGTGCCGCACCACCACGTGTGTCACCGTCAAGCTTTGTTAAAATAACACCGTCAATTCCGACTTTTTCGCTGAAGGATGATGCAACATTTACCGCATCCTGACCTGTCATAGCATCTACAACAAGTATTGTCTGATTGACTTCTATGTTATTTCTGATTTCCACAAGCTCTTCCATCATGTCTTCATCAATATGAAGACGACCCGCCGTATCCACAATCATAACATTATTGCTGTTTTTTAATGCATGTTCGTAAGCGGCTTTTACTATATTTACAGGCTTGTGTCCGTCACCCATTGCAAATACCGGAACTCCCTGCTTTTCGCCGTTAACCTTTAACTGATCGATAGCAGCCGGTCTGTAAATATCTGCGGCAACAAGAAGCGGGCGTCTGCCTTTTTCTTTGAATTTGCCGGCGAGTTTTGCTGCTGTGGTTGTTTTACCCGCACCTTGAAGACCAACCATCATAATTACCGTCACTTCGTTTGATGGTTTAAGAGGAATCTCCGTCTTTTCGGATCCCATAAGCTTAACCATTTCTTCGTTAACGATTTTTATAACCATCTGGCCCGGAGTAAGAGATTTTAATACTTCCTCTCCTACGGCACGTTCTTCGACGCTTTTTACAAATTGCTTTACAACTTTGAAGTTAACATCGGCTTCAAGAAGGGCCATTTTAACTTCTTTTGTAGCTGCCTTAACGTCTTCTTCTTTTAAAAGGCCTTTGCCTCTTAAATTTTTGAATATATTTTGAAATTTATCTGATAGGCTTTCAAATGCCATGGATTAAACCTCCAAAACAAATCCCATACTACAGTTCATCAAGTATCTTTTGAGAAATTATCTTTATTTCTTCCACCGTTTTTTCAACGGAATCGGTTTTTTTGTATTCTTCGCATTTGGCTTGTATATCTTTTATATAGCCTTTTATGGCTAAGAATTTTTCAACCAATTTAAGTTTTTCTTCGTATTGTTCAAGAATTTTATTGCATCTTTTGATTAAATCGTGAACGCCTTGTCTGGAAATACCTTCCTCTGCGGCAATTTCACTGAGTGATAAATCATTAAGTACAACATCTTCATATATTTTCTTTTGATGATCGTTTAGAAGTTCACCGTAGAAATCATATAAAAGTGATTTTCCGTAAATATTTTCCATCCTTAAGCCTCCCGGGCAAAATATAGAAATGCGCATGATTTAACACTTTGACTATATTATACCAAAAAAAGATAAGTGTCAAGTATTTTTTCTTGACACTTAAAAATATTTTAAATTATGCTATTTTAATCGGCTTCTAATCCAATGTGCCTCCGTTTATGTCATATATAAGCAGGTCTTTAAAAAGCTTTTTCATTGGATTCGGATAATCGTTGTTCCAACAAATGGAAAGTGACGGATCACCGATTCCGCCTACGTTTAAAAACTTAACTTCGCTGTTTTCGTAGAGCATATTTCTGGAATCCAAGAAACATACACCAACACCCGACTGCACCCATAACATTTCCGTTTGAATAGATGGAGCATATCGAATCTTCGGCATAATTCCCGCCTTATCGAAAGCCGCGAAAATCTGTTTTTGAGAATTTTGAGAATCCTGCGTGTTTACCATAATAAAGGTATCATCCTTAAAATCGGCAATGCTAACATTTTTGGCCAATGCCAAGGGGTGATTTTTGTGAACCACAATGTGGTCTTTTGTCTCTTCCAAGACCTCATAATCCAACTTTTCTTTGTCGTGAATCTCGAATTTAAGCGTAATAGCAAGGTCCAAGCTGCCGTCATAAAGACCTTTTATCAAAGCACCGAAGCTTAAATTCTTCAGTATTATGCTTACATCCGGATAATACCTTTCAAAATGCTTGATTACATTCGGAAGCAAATCACTTACTCTTGTTCCTTCCAAAATGCCTATTACAACTTCGGATGCTTCATCTCTTGCCGTATTTTGAGACTTTGTAACGGCAAGATCGTAATCACTTATAATTTTTTTAATGTCTTTGTAAAATACATCACCGGCAGGAGTTAAATACACCGCCCTGCTGTTTCTTGTAAAAAGTGCAAATCCAAGCTCTTCTTCCATTTGAGTAATGGCCTTGCTTAAGGCCGGCTGCGTAATTCCGCATCTTTTTGCGGATTCGGTAAAACTAAGAGTTTCAGCTATATCAATAAAATATTTCATATGTTGAACATTCACTTGTTTTACCTCCTATTTGATTTTTAAGCCTATAAACTTACTTTGTTAAGAGTCGGATTAAATCCGGCTTTTTTAAGAGCATTTAAGATTCTTTCTTTATGTTTAACGCCAAAGGCTTCCATGGTTATGGTAAGTCCAACGGCTGCATTTCTGTTAATGCTTACAAACTGATTGTGTTCAAGCTTAATTACATTTCCTTGTTCATCGGCAATTACTTTTGCTACTTTAAGAAGTTCACCCGGCTTATCGGGCAAAAGCACGGATACCGTGAAAATTCTGCTTCTTGCAATAAGTCCGTTTTGAACCACCGATGACATGGTGATAATGTCCATATTTCCGCCGCTTAAAATCGAAACAACCTTTTTATTTTTAAAATCAAGATGTTTAAGGGCCGCAACGGTTAAAAGTCCTGAATTTTCAACAACCATTTTATGGTTTTCAACTATGTCAAGAAAAGCTACAATCAATTCTTCATCTTCTATTGTTATAACATCGTCGATATTTTCCTGAATATAAGGGAAAATCTTGCTTCCCGGTGTTTTTACCGCAGTACCGTCGGCGATTGTTGATGCACTGTCAAGCGTTACAACCTTTCCGGCTTTAATGGATTCTTGCATGCAATTTGCGCCGGCAGGCTCCACACCTATAACTTTGATGTTTGGATTAAGCATTTTTGCAAGTGTGGAAACACCCGTTGCAAGACCGCCTCCGCCAATAGGAACAAGAATATAATCAACGGTAGGAAGTTCTTTGATTATTTCCATTGCTATGGTTCCCTGACCTGTTGCAACATCCAAATCATCGAAAGGATGAATAAATGTATATCCCTTTTCTTCGGCAAGTTTCATTGCATATTGATAAGCATCGTCATATACATCGCCGTAGAGGATTACTTCCGCGCCATAACTTTTTGTGCGATTAACTTTCATAAGAGGTGTAACCGTCGGCATAACAATCGTTGCTTTGCATCCGTATTGGCTTGCTGCATAGGCAACACCCTGAGCATGGTTGCCTGCCGATGATGTTATAAGACCTTTTTCGCGCTCTTCATTTGAAAGTGTGCTTATTTTATAATAAGCTCCGCGAACCTTATATGCCCCTGTATACTGCATATTTTCAGGTTTTAAATATACTTTGTTGCCGCATTGATTGCTCAAGTACTCGCTGTACATAAGATTTGTCTTTTGTGTTACGCGGCTTACTATTTCAGTAGCTTCTTCAAATTTTTCCAATGTTAATTTTTTTGTATTACTCATCTAACCACCTACTATACTATATTTTTGTAAAATAAGTTTTTGTTATTTAAATTTCTTCCGTATTTGATTCGTTAAAAATCGCATCCACAAACTGGTCCGAGTTAAACTTGGTTAAGTCTTCAACCTTTTCGCCGATTCCGATATATTTAACAGGTATTCCAAGTTCTGACTGTATCGCTACAGCGATACCTCCTTTTGCGGTTCCGTCCATTTTGGTAAGGACGATACCGGAAATATCGGCAACTTCCATAAATTGCTTTGCCTGCTCAAGAGCGTTTTGTCCTGTGGTAGCATCCAAAACTATAAGATTTTCTCTGTAACAATCAGGATACTCTTTATCAATTATTCTGTTGATTTTTTTAAGCTCTTCCATAAGATTTTTCTTATTGTGAAGACGACCCGCAGTATCGCAAATAAGTACATCCGCATTACGCGCCTTTGCGGCGGAAAGTGCATCATAAACAATTGCTGCCGGATCGGAGCCTTCTTGACCCGCAATTATTTCAACACCAACGCGATTGGCCCACTGGGTCAACTGCTCGGCTGCGGCCGCTCTGAAAGTATCCGCTGCGGCCAATATGACTTTTTTGTCCATGGCTTTAAGCTGAGAAGCAAGCTTACCCACAGTTGTTGTTTTACCTACACCGTTAACTCCTATAAGAAGAAGTACCGATTTTTTGTTCTCGTATTCGTAAGCCGTCTCCGACAAAGTCATCTGCTCTTTTATTGTTTCTATCAAAAGATTTTTACATTCGGATGGCTCTTTAATATGTTCTTTTTTAACTTTATCTTTAAGCTCATCCAATACTTCCATGGTCGTGCGAACACCCATATCGCTCATAATAAGTGTTTCTTCCAACTCTTCGTAGAAATCATCATCAATAGCGGATCTGGAAAAAATACTTCCGAAACCGCTTGCGATACTATCGCGGGTTTTGGTCATTCCGCTTAATAATCTTTTAAAAAAGCCTTTCTTTTCTTCGCTCATTCAATACTCCTTTTAAACAAGATTATTTATCAAGTTCATTTTCCAAAAGGTCAACGGAAACAAGGGCCGATACACCTTTTTCCTGCATTGTAATACCGTAAAGTCTGTCTGCGGCAGACATTGTACCTTTTCTGTGTGTAATTACTATAAACTGTGTGAATTCGGTAAGTTTGTGCAAATATCCGGCAAATCTGCCAACATTCGAATCATCCAACGCCGCCTCGATTTCGTCCAAAAGGCAAAACGGAGATGGTTTTAAGTTTTGGATTGCGAACAAAAGCGCAATTGCCGTAAGAGCCTTTTCTCCACCGGATAACTGCATCATATTTTGAAGTTTTTTGCCCGGTGGCTGTGCCGTAATGGTAATGCTTGTTTCAAGAACATCTTCGTCCTCGTCATCAAGCTCGATTGTACCTTTACCTCCACCGAAAAGTTCTTTAAATACTTTGTCAAACTCGCTTCTGATTTTTTCGAACTCGCTGTTAAATTGCTTTCTCATGCCATCATCAAGTTCTTCGATAATCTTAACCAGATTTGCCTCGGCTTCGATTAAATCTTCATGCTGAGCATTTAAAAACTCATATCTTTCGGAAACGGACTTGTATTCCTCAATAGCGTTAACATTAACGTCTCCCAAAGCCTTGATAGAGCTTTTTAACTCGCCGGTTTTACGCTTGATTGAATTCAAATTTGTAAGCTCTTCGTTTCTGAAGGCTGCGGCAGATACCAAAGTGAGTTCGTATTGTTCCCAAATATAGGCAACTTTCGATTCCAAAGCCTCATTATGCTTTTCTTTTTGGACATCCAATCTTAAGATTTCTTTTTCCAATGTGTTGATTTTTTCGGAAATCTCGTCACGCTTGTTCAAGAAATCTTTGTGGTCCGATGCCTGTTCTTCTTTATTTTTGATATCAGCTTCTATTTCATCGTTTAAGAAAACAATCTCATCTTTTCCCTTTTCTATGGAAATCTTTATTTCTTCAATCTGCGCAAGTTTGTTTTCGATTTCTTCGCTGTTACCCGCGCGATTATTCACAAGTTCTTCTTTTTCAGCTTTAATACGTTTGATTTCCGCTTCCAAACGCTTGATTGAATCCGCAACAAAACTGTTTTTTTCAAAAAGCTTGGAATGCTCTATTCTCATTTCCTCGGCTTTTTTGCTTTGAGCATTTTCCTTTTCTTTTTCCGCGTCTATTTGTGCGTTTAAGTCGTTAATGCTATCTTCCAGCTTTTTGTTTTCATCTTCGATTGATTGAAGTTCATCTTTTAAAACATTGTTGTTGTCGTTGATTTCGGCAACCTGAATCTCGATTTCGGCATTTTCTTTCTCGATATTTTTGAAAGAAGATTCCAATTCTTCAAACTTTTCGCCCGCCTGCTTAATATTAAGACTTACTGTATTTTTAAGAAGAGCTTGTTCTTGCAATTCAAGTTTGAGTCCTTCTAAACTATCGGAAAGTTTGCCTCTTTCTTCTTTTTCGGATTCAAGTTGTTTGCTTAAATTATCCATCAAAGCCTTAAATTCATCAACGGATTTTTCCAAATCTTCGATTTCACGTCGACGACCCAAAAGGTTCGATGTGTTTTTATACGCACCACCGGTTAAAGAACCGCCTACATTTAAAAGTTCACCCTCCAATGTAACGATTCTTAATGAGTAGTTATATTTACGTGCAAGAAGAAGGGCGTTATCAATATGATCCACTACCACGATTCTGCCCAACAGATATTTTGCGACTCCGGAATATTCTTTTTTTATGTTAACCAAATCGCTTGCAAGTCCCACAACGCCTTTTTCTCTTAAAACGTTTTCGTTATTAAAAGGCGCTCTGTTGCCGATACTGCTTAATGGAAGGAATGTGGCGCGACCGAATTTGTTTTTCTTTAAGTATTCGATAATGTCTTTTGCGCATTTTTCATCATCGGTAACAATATTTTGAATACTGCCGCCCAATGCCGTTTCAATGGCAATTTCATACTTTTGCTCGGTTTTGATAATATCTGCTACAACACCGATAATACCTTTTCTTTGCTCTTTAAGTTCCATTACCTTACGGATACTGTTGTTATAACCTTCGTATCTTTCGGTAATATTCTTTAAAGATTCGAGACGTGAACTGTCACGATGATAAATACGGTTGCAGTCTTCATACTTTTTGTTTAAGCTGCTTGTATTAATGTCTATTTCTTTGATTTTATTTGTAATATCAAGAACTTTTGCGCTTTTTACATCATAGGCCGAACTTACTTCTTCCAATTCATTTTTCAACTTGGCAATAAGTTCTTCCTGCTCTTTGCTGTCGGATTCGTGCTGTTTAAAACTTTCCGAAAGCTCATTTTTCCTGCGCTCTATCTGTTCAAGCATGGTTTCGTAACGTTCCAATTTAGTCTTAACGCTGCTTTTTTTGTTTAAAAGCTCGATAATTTCCGTTTTGGCGTTTTCAACCTGCTCATTTAATTCATCGATATTATCCGTAATTGCGGCAAGCTTTGTATCTTCATCATTTTGAAGCGAAGTTGCATTGTTCAATGTGTCTTCTATTTTTTCTTTTTCTTCTTTTAAAGATTCCAAATCGGCTTGGTTGTTGCTAATCTGCTCATCCAAACTTTTAATTCGCTCATCAAACATTTCATCGTTTGATTTCGCCGCATTTATCTGCTCGTTAATAACCTTAACGTCACCTTCAAGCTTTTCAACCTGAATCTTGCTTAAATTAAGCTTATTCTTTTTTTCTTCTATGGAATCTTCCAATTCATCAAGAATAAGACCTAACTTTTCATAGTCAAGCTTACTAAGTTCAAGTTCTGCTTTGGCTTTTTCCAAATCAGAAGTTACGATTCCTATATTGTTATTAACATCCAAAATTTTGTTTTTGATTTCGTCGGATTCCAAAAGAAAGCCGTTAATATCATATGTTTTAAGCTCATCTCTGAGTTTTAAATATTCTTTAGCGGTCTCGGATTGATCCTTTAATGGTCCTACTTGTTTTTCAAGCTCCGACAAAATATCTTTGATACGCACAATATTTGCACGCTCATCTTCAAGCTTTTTACATGTTACCGCTTTTCTTTTTTTGAATTTAACAATACCTACGGCTTCGTCAAAAAGTTCACGGCGCTCTTCCGGCTTTCCGCTTAAGATTTTATCAATCTGGCCCTGTCCGATAATGGAATATCCTTCTTTACCGATACCCGTATCGTAAAATAGCTCGTTAATGTCTTTAAGACGGCATGTTGCACCGTTAATCATATATTCGCTTTCACCGGAACGAAAAATACGTCTTGATACCGTAACTTCGTCAAAATCGATAGCAAGCTTATGGTCGGAATTGTCCATGGTTATTGCAACATAGGCAAAACCCAAAGGTTTTCTGTTTTCCGTGCCGGCAAAAATAACATCTTCCATTTTTGCGCCACGAAGCTGTTTTACCCTTTGTTCACCAAGCACCCAACGAACCGCATCGGCAACATTACTTTTTCCGCTGCCGTTAGGTCCTACAATTCCGGTTATTCCGTTATGAAAATCAAATCTTATTTTATTGGCAAAGGATTTAAAACCCTGAACTTCAATACTTTTTAAATACATTCTTCCCTCAATTACACATTTTTAATATTTCTTATTGCATTATATGCCGCTTCTTGCTCGGCACGCTTTTTAGACGGTCCTTTACCGTATCCCACATCTTCACCGTTAATTACAGCTTTTACGGTAAAAGTTTTGTCGTGATCAGGGCCGGATTCATCAACCACCGCATAAGTTAAACTTTGCTTTTTCTCCTGGACCATCTCCTGTAAAATCGACTTGGCGTCGATAATTGCCTGTCTGCTTTCCACATCGTTTAAAACATTGCGAGTAATAAAAGCATTGGCCTCTTCACGACCCAAATCCAGATAAATTGCGCCTATTACGGCTTCAAAAGCATCCGAAAGAATGGAATCTCTTTTTCTTCCACCTGTCTGATCTTCGCCTTTACTTAAAAGCAAATGATCGCCTAATTTAATTTCTCTTGCGGATATTGCCAAAGATTGTTCGCAAACAAGCTGTGATCTGAGTTTAGTAAGTTCGCCTTCAGGGCGACTCGGATACTTCTCAAACAGAAACTCACTGACACAAAGTTCTAAAACAGCATCTCCGAGAAACTCAAGTCTTTCGTTGCAATCAAGCATATTATGAGATCTTTCGTTTGCAAAAGAACTGTGTGTCACTGCTTTCTTAAGTAAAGTCTTGTCGTTAAACTTGCATCCAATGGCATTTTCCAATTTTCCGATATCAAAATTGTTCATGTCATCACCTATTCTTTTTTATTTTTTAAAGCAAGTAAAAGTACACTTTTTTTGCCCGAAAGCAAACTAAGTGTACCGATTACCGCAATAATAACTTTCTTATGAAATTGCTTTTTTGATAGCTTCTGCTGCATCACCCACAGTGATGATTTTTTCAGCTTCTTCGTTATCAATACTTACTTTGAACTCTTCTTCGATTTCCATAATTATTTGGAAAACGTCCAAGGAATCGGCGCCCAAATCATCCTTAAATGTTGTTTCGGGTTTGATAGACTCCTTATCAATGTTTAATACGTCTGCTATTATGTCTCTTAATTTTACGAATTCCATATATATTCCTCCTAGCCCTTTTCTATTCAAATCTTTCTGATATTTTTCCCGTAATATCCTGATCGCTGAATGTTACACACTGCAAAATCGCATTTTTAACTTCTACGGCATTTGAGCTGCCATGAGCTTTAACCACAAGGGAATTAAGGCCCAAAAGCGGTGCACCGCCGTATTTTTCCACATCAAAATCCTTAAGAGTTTCTTTGAGAGCCGGCTTAACCAGCAAGGCTCCGATTTTGGATCTTAAGTTTTTAAGCAAGCCGCCTTTGATTGTTTTGAGAAGGGTTGATGCAACACCTTCATAAAGCTTCAAAATAACATTTCCCACAAAGGCTTCGCAAACAATAACATCCGCATCACCTTTCGGAATATCTCTTGCTTCGATGCTTCCGATAAAATTGATATTATCAAGCTCTTTAAGAAGAGGCATTGTCTCTTTAACAAGAGCATTTCCTTTTTCTTCTTCCGCACCGATGTTAACAATGGCAACTTTTGGATTTTTAATTCCCAAAACGTTTTCCATATATATTGAACCGATTTGGGCAAACTGCAGCAAATGGTCGGATCTGGCATCAACATTGGCACCGCAGTCGATTAAAAGTGCCACACCTTTTTCCGTTGGTATAAGAGGTGCAAGAGGTGCTCTTTTTACACCTTTTGCCTTGCCCACAAGGACCTGGCCTCCTACAAGTACCGCACCCGAACTTCCCGCCGAAACGAAAGCGTCGCTGCCGCCTTCTTTAACATCTCTTATGCCTCGAACCAAAGATGAATCTTTTTTTCCTCTAATGGCATTAACAGGAGCTTCTGCGGTTTCTATCACTTCGCTGGTATGAACAATTTCAATTTTCGAGTTATCAAAGCTGTATTTTGAAAGCTCGTTTTTAATTGTCGCTTCATCACCGAAAAGTTTAACTTTTACTCTGTTTTCTTCATTTACGGCATCTACCGCACCCTTAACGATTTCCAAAGGTGCATTGTCGCCGCCCATTGCGTCAACCGCAACAACTATCATATCTTTCATATATACCTCAACTATTATAAGAACAGCATGCCCGAAGCTTTGCCTTTTTCAATCATATCATCCGGCCATATGGAGCTTTGAACCTCACCGATATGGGCTTTTCTTAAGAAAAACATGCAAATTCTTGACTGTCCGATACCGCCGCCGATTGTATACGGTAATTTCTTTTCCAAAATCGCCTTCTGAAATGGAAGTTTTGCACGCTCTTCGCAGCCCGCTTTTTTCAGCTGGCTTGCAAGAGCTGTTTCATCGACTCTGATACCCATTGATGAAAGTTCGAGACCGATATCCAATACCGGATAATAAACGATAATATCGCCGTTTAATTCCCAATCATCATAGTCAGGCGCACGTCCGTCATGTTTTTCGCCGGATTTTAGTAAATCGCCGATTTTCATGATAAATATCGCACCGTACTCTTTTGCCGCTTCTTTTTCGCGTTCTTTTGATGTGAGGTTCGGATACTTATCCTCCAACTCCTGTGTTGTTACAAAAGTAATATCCTGCGGAAGTATTTTTTCATATCCCGGATATGTTGCATACATGTAATTCTCGGTATCTTTTAGGGCTGAATATACCTTATTGACTATTTCTTTTAATGTATCTTCGTTACGTTCTTCTTTTAAAATAATGCGTTCCCAATCCCATTGGTCAACAAATATCGAATGAATGTTATCAAGATCTTCATCGCGTCTTATAGCATTCATATCTGTGTAAAGGCCTTCTCCCGGCTCGAAACCGAAGTCTCCCAAAGCTTTGCGTTTCCATTTTGCGAGTGAATGGACGATTTCAGCCTGTGCTCCGTCTATTGCTTTAATATCGAAGCTTACGGGACGTTCCACACCGTTTAAGTTGTCATTAAGACCTGTTTCCGGCCTTACAAAAAGCGGTGCCGTAACCCTTGTAAGATTAAGTTCTTTTGCAAGAGTCACCTGAAAAAAGTCCTTTACTCTTTTTATTGCAATCTGAGTATCTTTAAGACCCAGATTATTCTTATATTCTTTCGGAATAATTATTTCGTTCATAATGAACCTCTCTTTTTCATTCTTTTCCAAATGTATATTTGAACACAAAAATACACCATAATATTATAGCATAGTTGACTTAAAAAACAATCAAAATATGACCACAGTACTGTGGTCATATTTTTAAACAATTTGTGAAATTTTGATTGATGTTTTCGATTAGCAAACGCCCTGAGCAAGCATAGCATCAACAACTTTTTCGAAACCTGCGATGTTAGCACCTGCAACATAGTTGCCTTCCATGCCGTATTTCTTAGCAGCATCATCCATGTTGTGGAAGATGTTAACCATGATTGTGTGAAGTTTTTCATCAACTTCTTCGAATGACCAGCTAAGTCTTTCTGAGTTCTGGCTCATCTCTAAACCTGATGTAGCAACACCACCTGCGTTTGAAGCTTTACCAGGGGAGAATAAAAGTCCGTTATCCTGGATGTATTTTGTAGCTTCAAGTGTAGTAGGCATGTTAGCGCCTTCAGCTACGCAGATGCAGCCGTTAGCTACTAACTGTTTTGCATCTTCGATATCAAGTTCGTTCTGTGTAGCACATGGAAGAGCGATATCAACTTTAACGCTCCATACGCCTTTACCTTCATGATATTCTGAATTTGGTCTGTAGTTTTTGTATTCTGTAAGACGTGCTCTCTTAACTTCTTTGATTTCTTTAAGAGCTGCAACATCGATTCCGTCCGGATCGTAAACCCAACCGGTTGAGTCTGAACATGTAACAGGCTTAGCACCAAGCTGGATAGCTTTTTCGATAGCATATGTAGCAACGTTACCTGAACCTGAAACAGCACAAGTTTTACCTTTGATATCTTTGCCGTTGCATTTTAACATTTCTTCTGTTAAGTATAAAAGACCATATCCTGTAGCCTGTGTTCTTGCAAGAGATCCACCGTATGAAAGTCCCTTACCTGTAAGTACGCCTTCATATGTACCTCTGATCCTCTTGTACTGTCCGAACATGAAACCGATCTCACGAGCGCCT
>CACZQX010000217.1 GCA_902783445.1 uncultured Lachnospiraceae bacterium | reverse complement strand
GAAAAATATAAACAGCTTTCTGAAGGAGAGAAAAATGTCAAATTCGGAGGCAGGCTTGGAGAATACAAATATTACGACATGGATGCTACTGTTGCGGAAGCGCTTGCATATTGCAAGCAGGAGCTGCGATAATAATCTTATAAAGAGGGCTTAACATGGTAGTAGCAATAATTCTTTCAGGCGGTACAGGATCACGTATCGGTCTTGATGTTCCCAAACAGTATATAAATATCAAGGACAGAATGCTTATAAACTATTCTCTGGATGCCGTTGCCAATTGCGATGCGATTGACCTGTTTTGTGTTGTTGCTGCATCTCTTTGGAGAGATAAGATAGAAACAAGTTTTTCAAAAGCCTGCAAAAGCAAGTTCGTCGGCTTCGCCAATCCCGGAGAAACAAGACAGCTTTCCATAGTAAGCGGTATGATGCTTATTAAAGATTACTGTCATAAGAACGGCATTACAGCAGATACGGTAGTTATCCATGACGCGGCGAGACCCAATGTATCCGCATTTATGTTGGAAGATTATATTAAAGCACTTGACGGACATGACGGCATAATGCCGGTTCTTCCCATGAAAGATACGGTTTATTTGAGCAAGGACGGAAAGACAGTATCCGAATTGCTTAACAGAAAAGAGATCTTTGCGGGTCAGGCCCCGGAAGTGTTTGTCTTTGGCAAATATCTTAAAGCTAATGAGGAACTGATGCCCGAGATGATAAAAACCATTAACGGTTCTACGGAGCCTGCTATTCTGGCAGGCATGGATGTAGCAATGGTTGAAGGAAGTGAAAAGAATTATAAGATCACGACAAAAGACGATCTGGATAAATTTGTTCAGGAACAAAATGCAAGATAAAGAAGGCAGACGATGAAAGCATACGTATTACACGGAATTAACGATATAAAGTTTGAGGATGTTAATAAGCCTGTACCCCGCGAAAACGAGGTGCTTCTTAAAGTGTGTGCTGCCGGTATCTGCGGATCCGATATTCCGAGGATCTATAAAAACGGAGCGCATGTACATCCTATAATTCTGGGACACGAGTTTGCCGGTATCGTTGAAGCTGCAGGAGACAGTAAGAATGCTGATCTTGTAGGGAAAAGAATGGGTGTATTCCCTCTGATCCCCTGCATGGAATGCGACCAGTGCAAAGCAAGACAGTACGAGATGTGCAGGAAATACAACTATCTTGGATCAAGATGCGACGGTGCTTTTGCGGAATATGTCGCAGTTCCTATATGGAATCTTATAGAACTTCCCGATACAGTTTCTTTTGGCGAAGCTGCAATGCTTGAACCGTTTTCTGTGGCTGCTCACTCAATGAGAGCGATGATAGATGAGAATACCGATAGAAATACATCGGTTCTTGTCTGGGGCGCGGGAACGATTGGTATGATGCTTGTGATGCTTTTTAAAGCAGAGGGCTTTAAGAATATTCTTTGCGTTGCAAGCAAATCCTATCAGGCCGAAACTCTGAACGAAAAAGTTGGAATTGAAAAAGAAAATATTTTTGAAGGAACAGATAAGGATAAAGTTAAGGAATGGATAAAAGAAAAATCTGGTACAGGTGCTAAGATTGCTTTTGAATGTGTCGGAAAGAATGAGACATATGCTGCTGTCATTGAGAATGCAGCGCCTTCGGCAAATATTATGCTGGTTGGCAATCCGGCATCTGATATGTCTCTTTCGAGAGATTTATATTGGAAAATATTAAGAAGCCAGCTTACGATAAAAGGTACCTGGAACTCATCATATACGAAAGAAGAGGATGACGATTGGCATTACGTATTAAGCAAATTGTCCAATAATGAAATGGCTGCCGAAGATTTGATAAGTCACAGATTTAAACTCGAAAATCTCTCCGATGGATTTGAAATCATGCGTGACAAATCCGAGAATTATATAAAGTGCATGTTTGTAAAATAGAGGTTTTTGTTTGCTCTTATATTACAATATATTGACATCACTCCCCGGTGATGTTATATTAACTTCACTCGAGGGTTCTCCTCGACCAATCCGAAAGGATTGTATTTCCCTATTTAGTATTAAAAAATTGAGGCCTATTTTTGTGTGTTTTCTCAATTGAAGGACATTTTTTATTTTTGTATAATGAAAGGAGATTTTATGCCTATTGAAACTGACAATGATATTATAAACCGCAATCGGAAATCAACTCTGTTTTGTTTGATTTTCGGAAGGCATGAAAACAGAAAATGGACTTTGGATCTTTACAACGCCATTAACAATTCGCATTACACAAATCCGGATGAAATTACATTAAATACTCTTGAAGATGCGTTGTATATGGGGAT
>CACZQX010000216.1 GCA_902783445.1 uncultured Lachnospiraceae bacterium | reverse complement strand
GATGTTAGCCGACAAAGGAGCTTATGTTTGAGCGAAGCGAGTTTAAGCGGTTGTCGGCGAATAAACGAGCGCAACGAATAGAAAACGCAGCGTGTAATTAAATCAAGGCTATTTGATTTTGTTGACGCCTGTATTTCAATAAAAAAAGGCGGCGTCAATCCGACACCGCCTGTGTATTAATTATAAATATTTTTTAAGAGCATCAACTTTGTTAAGTTCTTCCCAAGGAAGGTTAAGATCGTTTCTACCAAAGTGACCGTATGCTGCAGTCTGTTTGTAGATAGGTCTTCTTAAGTTAAGCATCTTGATGATACCTGCAGGTCTTAAGTCAAAGTTTTCTCTGATGATTTCAACAAGTTTTTCTTCCGAAAGTTTACCTGTTCCGAATGTTTCACACATGATAGATGTTGGGTGAGCAACACCGATAGCGTATGAAAGCTGGATTTCGCATTTATCGGCAAGGCCTGCTGCTACAATGTTTTTAGCAACGTATCTTGCTGCGTAAGCTGCAGAACGGTCAACCTTTGTGCAGTCTTTACCTGAGAAAGCACCGCCGCCGTGACGAGCGTATCCGCCGTAAGTATCAACGATGATTTTTCTACCTGTTAAACCGCTGTCACCGTTAGGACCGCCGATAACGAAACGTCCTGTTGGGTTAATGAAGAATTTTGTATCGTCTTTGATAAGTTCTTTTGGAAGAACAGGATCGAAAACGTATTTCTTAATATCTTCGTGAATCTGTTCCTGTGTAACATCTTCAGCGTGCTGTGTTGAAAGAACAACCGCATCCAAAGCGATTGGTTTGTCGTTTTCGTCGTACTCAACAGTAACCTGTGTTTTTCCGTCCGGACGAAGGTATGGTAATGTACCGTTCTTTCTAACTTCTGTTAATTTAAGAGCAAGCTTGTGAGCAAGTGAGATTGGGTATGGCATATAGTCATCTGTTTCGTTTGTTGCAAAACCAAACATCATACCCTGATCGCCTGCACCGATTGCTTCGATTTCGTCATCTGACATTGTGTTTTCTTTAGCTTCCAAAGCTTTGTCAACACCCATAGCAATATCTGCAGACTGCTTGTCGAGTGCTACGAAAACACCACATGTATTTCCGTCAAAACCTTTGTCTGACGAATCATATCCTATATCGCAAACTGTCTTTCTTACGATTGACTGGTAATCTACCTGTGCTTGTGTTGTGATTTCGCCCATTACTACTACGAAACCTGTGTTTGTGCATGTTTCGCAAGCAACACGGCTGTTTGGATCCTGTTCCATAATTGCATCCAAGATAGCATCTGAAATGTTATCACAGATTTTGTCAGGATGTCCTTCTGTTACTGACTCTGATGTGAATAAACGTTTTTCCATCGTTTTCCTCCTTAAAAGTACTGTAATATGTCATCTCCACTAATAATTAGTATAATGAGACATTCTCTTTTTTACACTTTGTTCATATTACACTACTTAAATTTGAAAGTCAATTACGATGCTACACTTTAATAAAAATGTATATCCAAAAAACTTATGATTTTTTAAAAATATTTTCCATTGTTAGTAATCATGCCATAGTGTATAATGTTTCCTAGGGGTTGCTAAAAGTATATATGGAGGATGGTATTATGGTTATTAAAAGGATTCCTGTCCGGGATCTCCAACCCGGCATGATTTGTGCAAACAACACTTACAACACTTTGGATCAGTTGGTTGTTCCGAAGGATTGTGTTTTGAATGAGCAAATTATCGATCGTCTGTTAACATACGGTATTCTTGAGCTGGCGGTGAAAATGCCCGAACTTGAGCCTGCCGTTACGGTATTTAATTCCGAAATCGTTAAGAAAACACCTGAATTTAAACAATTTAAAAGTAATTATTCCGAAGCAACGGATCTTTTTAAAAGCTTTTTAAATTCCTTTGTGGATGCCAATTCAAATCCGGATATAAGCGAGCTTCTTCATTCCACATACGAAGTTATGAAGCAAACAAGAAACTCCCTTCACTTTTTCGATGTAATGAACAACATGCATGATGTTAACGATTCCATATATCGTCACAGCATGAATGTTTCCATGTTGTGTATGACTTTCGCCAAATGGCTGGGTTACGACAAAAATCAAATCGGCGTACTTTCGGTCTGTGGTGCTTTGCATGATATAGGTATGCTTCTTATCGATCCGGATATAGTAAACAAACCGGGAGAACTTACACCTTCCGAATATGCCATAGTTCAAACACATACAACCTTGGGATATAAGCTCCTAAAGGCAAAAGGTTTTGATGAGGCGGTTGCCAGATGTGCTCTCAACCACCACGAAAGATGTGACGGAAGCGGCTATCCGAGTCGTCTTGAAACAAATGATATCGATGACTTCTCAAAAATCGTTGCCATTGCCGATATCTACGATGCCATGACTTCAAAGCGCTCCTACAGAGAGCCTTTAAGCCCTTTCGACGTTGTGGATGTATTGGAATCGGAGGGACGTAACAAATACGATCAAAAACTTGTCTGTGAATTTTTGGAAAGATTTTCCAAGACATACTCCGCAAATACCGTGCTTTTAAGCAACGGAAGCACTGCGAAAGTCGTTTTGATGAACAGCAATTGGCTTTCGAGACCGGTTGTTCAAACCAACGAAGGTGATTTCATCGATCTTGCCAAATGCACAAACGTTAAAATAATATCATTGGTTTAATTCAATAAACAAAAATTCAAGCCTCGCTGATTTCAGCGAGGCTTTTTATTAAACAAACCACTTATATTTTTAAACTACTTTCAGTTTAAATTTTGTAATATCTTTTTCGGAATTAACTCTTTCGATTTGCGCTCCGAGGCTTCTGAGTTTTTCATCCATTCTCTCATAACCGCGTTCGATATATTTAATATCTTCAACGGTTGTATAGCCTTCCGCTGCAAGACCCGCAACAACCAAAGCTGCTCCGGCTCTTAAATCGGGAGCGATAATGCTTGCGCCGGTATATCTTTCGATACCTTCAATAATGGCTGTATTGCCTTCAACCTTTATATGAGCGCCCATTCTTCCAAGCTCGTCAACATATTTGAAACGATTCTCGAAAATACTTTCCGTAACAACACTTGTGCCTTCTGCCAAGGCCAAAGCAACTGTCATCTGAGGCTGCATATCCGTTGGGAAGCCCGGATAAGGCAAAGTCTTAACATGAGTTGACTTTGTTTTTTCCGCACCTATAACTCTTACGGCATCATCATATTCTTCAACTTTGCATCCGATTTCGGTAAGTTTTGAACTGATAGCCTCCAAATGCTTAGGAATAACATTTTTAATAAGAACATTTCCCTTGGTGATAGCTGCTGCCATCATGTATGTTCCGGCTTCGATCTGATCCGGAATAACGGAATAATCCGTACCTTTTAATTTCTTAACGCCTTTGATTCTGATAACATCAGTACCTGCACCCTTGATGTTTGCGCCCATCTTGTTAAGCATATTGGCAACATCAACGACGTGTGGCTCTTTTGCAGCATTTTCAATGTTTGTATTGCCGTCCGCCATAGCAGCCGCAAGCATAACATTAATGGTAGCTCCTACGGAAACAACGTCAAAATAGATATGATTGCCTACTAATTTGTCTGCTTTGGTAACAATCATACCGTATTCAACTTCAACATCCGCACCGAGAGCCTTAAAACCTTTTAAATGCTGATCGATTGGTCTGCTTCCGATGTTGCATCCGCCCGGAAGAGCAACTTCCGCTTCGTTGAATTTACCGAGAAGCGCTCCGAGAAGATAATAGGAAGCTCTGATTTTTTTAATATGTTCATAATCTACGACCGTAGATTTAATTGTCTTACCGTTAATTTTAACGCAATGAGGATTTAATCTTTCTACAGTTGCGCCAATCTGCTCGATTGACTCAAGTAAAACATTAACATCCCTTACATCCGGCAAATTCTCAATAGTAACCGTTTCATCGGTCATTATTGCTGCCGCTATCAAGGCCAAAGCTGCATTTTTTGCACCGCTAATTTCAACTTCACCGCTTAATGCATTCCCGCCTTTTATAATAAACTGTTCCATAATTTTTGCACCTCAAAACATGTGGAACCCATCCACATTAACAAAATGATTATAGCACAATCATCCTGCTGCGTAAAGGCTTGAATAATATACAATAACACAATCGGTGCGGCCGCTTAAACTTAAGCATACCGCACCGAATTAAGCTCATTTTATAAGTATGGTAACGGATCCACCTGTGAACCGTTTACAATAATCTCGAAGTGGAGATGCGGACCCGTACTGTCTCCGGTACTTCCGCTGTAACCAAGTACTTCGTACTGATCTAAATGCTGACCTACCGAGCAAGCAATGCTGCTAAGATGCGCATATCTTGTCTGTTTACCATCGGCATGCTGCATTGTTACGCAATATCCGTAACCACCATTCCATCCTGCCTGAACAACGGTACCGCCGCAAGAAGCATAAACCGTTGTACCCATACCCACAAACCAGTCAACACCTTTGTGTACCGTACCCCATCTTGCTCCGAAAGGAGATGAGAGGGAACCGCCGGAAACCGGTTTAACGTATGTAGGCGGAACTATTGTTCCTACTTCTATAACAGTCGGAGTTGATTCCGTAAGAACAGTTTGATGAATAATTTCTCTTGACTGTTCCTGACCGTTTTTATAAGTAATAACGGCTACAACTCTTCTGTAACCCGGTGTACCTTCGCTGATTACATTCTTTTCGTTTGTAAACATGCTGTCGTTTTCAACATATTGAACATCGGCGCTGTATGTTTCTTCGTAAGTTCTTTCTTCCTTAACCACAACCGAAAGCTCAGGTCTCGGAACAGTTACTACGACTTTGTCGCCGATTTTAATCATTGACTCTTCCGTGAAGTCCGGGTTAACCGCCAAAAGCTCTTTAAGGCTTATGTCGAACTTGCTTGCAACTGATGATAAACAATCGCCCTCCTGCACAACATAAACTTGCTTTTGAGCCTGCTCTTTTGTAACCATCTCGATAGCATCGTCCAAATCCGTAATGGATTTGTCGCTAACGTAAGATTCAACAATTTCAACATCTTCCGCAAAGGAAAGGTCGATGATACCGTCTTCGTAGCCTTCTTCCACAGCCGTAGGCTGGTCTGCCGCACTGCTTGAATAAATCGATGCAAATACGTTTGTTGCTGCGGCGTTGACTTCTGTATCCGAATGAACCACATCAAAAGTTATAGCTGAATAATATCCGTCGCCGTCTTCAACCAAATCCACATCGAATTCGTTGATAACATCGTATTTATCTTTAACCGCGTTAAGAAGGTCAACCACCTCGTCCTTGCTTGCAAGGGTAACGCTGAAATCATCAATATTTACCACATATGCTCTGACCAAAGTGTCGTTTAAGTCACTTACCAAAGACGAATAGAAGTTTTCTTCCAACTCATCTTTGCTCAAAGCATTTGCAAAAATTCTTCTTTCTCTTGTAACTTCAATATCAGGATCCGAGTAAACCACGGTTCCTTCTTCTTCATTAATTTTAAGTCTTGCTGCGAGAAGCGCATTATCAATATCTTCCTGACTCTTTGCAACGCCGATTTCTTCGCCGTTCATAGAGACAACGTAATAGCCTCTGTCCTCACCCGTCCAAGAACTCGTCCAATCTAGGGCAATAACAATCATCAGACACACAGCTACAGTTGTAAACATAAGCAACATACTGAGCTTTGCGCTTCTTTTTGTAAATCTGCTCATAATAACTCCAAAAATTTTATATAAATCTTATTTCCCCTAAATCCCCTTAACAAAACGTTACCTATTTAGGTAACAATTCCGTAACATTTTCACATTTTAACAGTTTTTACCACGCTTGTCAAATTTCCGACGAGCCACGCTATAGCCGAATTTACCGCATTTTTTGCCAAGCGCGAAATATTCCCCATGGGAATAAACAATAGGCTCTGCGCGGCTTAAGTCAAATTTCCCCTCAGCATTCATATACTTTTTATCCGCATGGACGCAAAGCACCTCTCCGATGAACATGTCATGAGAGCCGAGCTTTTTGATTTCAAGCAGTCTGCATTCAATATTTACGGGGCTTTCTTTGATCAAAGGCGCCTTAACATGCTCCGCTTTTTCCTTGTGAAGCTTGCAGGCTTTAAACTTATCCACATCTCTTCCGGATTTCACGCCGCAATAGTCCGTGGCAAAAACCAAATCCTTTGTTGTCAGGTTGATGACAAACTCTTTTGTTTCTTTAATAATATTGTATGAATGCCTTGAGTGTCTTACGGATACATATGTTAACGCCGGATTGGTGCATATTGTGCCGGTCCAAGCTATTGTGATTATATTGTCTTTTCCTTCCTTATCCTTGCATGTAACCATAACCGCAGGAAGTGGATAAACCATATTCCCCGGCTTCCATATTTCTTTAGCCATTTTGCATCTCCTGTTATCTCTAAAGCCACTGTTAACGCCAAATCCTGTCATTTAGCCAACTTGCTTAACCGGTTTTTTTATACTATAATATTTAAAGTGATTTTTCAAGTTTTATTATATTACAAATCGAGTTTATTATCATTTTTCAAAGGTCGATTTCGAAATCACTAAAACAAATATTAATTAATTATAGAAAGAAGTGTGATATAAATGGATCCAAGAATAGAACAGCTTGCGGCAAATCTTGTTAATTATTCAATGAAAGTGCAAAAAGGCGACAATGTTTTGATTTCCCACGGCGGAAACGAGACAGTAGATTTGGTTCGCGCACTTATTAAAGAAGTCTACAAAGCAGGGGGCAATCCTTACGTTGATTCCACAAATGCAAGACTTAACCGCGAAATCCTTATGAATTGCAACGAAGAGCAGTTAAAACTCATGGCAGAAATAGATTGTGCACAGATGCGTAAAATGCAGTGCTATGTAAGCATTCGCGCATCCGAAAACATCAACGAGCTTTGCGATGTGCCAAAAGAAAAAATGGCCATCTACAACAAGCTCTATGTTACACCGGTGCATCATGAAATACGCGTACCCGACACCCGCTGGGTAGTGCTTCGTTATCCTAACGGTTCTATGGCTCAGCTTGCAAACATGAGCCAAGAAGCATTTGAAAACTTTTACTTTGATGTTTGCTGCTTGGATTATTCAAAGATGAGCAAGGCGATGGATAGCCTTGTTGAGCTTATGAACAAAACAGACAAGGTAAGACTTGTGGCAAAAGACACAGACCTTACATTCTCTATTAAAGATATACCTGCCATCAAATGTGACGGCGGTCTTAACATCCCGGACGGTGAGGTTTATACAGCACCGGTTAAAACAAGTGTTAACGGCAAAATCACATACAATACACCTTCTATTTATCAAGGAACAACATTTGAAAACGTATGCCTTGAATTTAAAGACGGCAAGATTGTAAATGCCACATCAAACCACACCGAAAAAATCAACGAAATCTTCGATACGGATGATGGTTCAAGATATGTAGGCGAATTCGCCCTCGGCGTAAATCCTTACATCAACAAGCCTATGACAGATATTCTTTTTGACGAAAAGATTGCCGGCTCCATCCACTTTACACCGGGTATGTGCTATGATGATGCGCCAAACGGCAATGATTCGTCAATCCATTGGGATTTGGTACTTATCATGACACCGGAATACGGCGGAGGCGAAATCTATTTCGACGATGTGCTTATCAGAAAAGACGGCAGATTCGTGCTTCCTGAACTGGAATGCTTAAATCCTGAAAATCTAAAATAGCTATAAGCCCGGCACTCACTACGCTTCGCTGCGTTCGTGAGCGGCCGACGCCGAATAAAAAAATATAAGAGTAGATATTATCGAGCAAGCTCGAATATCTACTCTTTATTTTTTTGCTTGGCTTATCGCAATTCCACAAAATACGTCGCTCCCGCAAACAATGCATCGCCGTCGTCACTTGCCATGTATTTGCTCGTGCCGGTTTCTTCGCTCCAAAGG
>CACZQX010000215.1 GCA_902783445.1 uncultured Lachnospiraceae bacterium | reverse complement strand
ATCGTAACAAGTGATGAGGTATCTATCCTTGCCAAATCAAAGCTTCCCGCAAAGACGGAAGCTTCCGTGGAAAATTTGGTTTCGTTGTCGGCTACTTTTATTGAATGGAAATTATTAAATCCATAATCCAAAAGAGTTGCCGTGTCCGGATAAACCGATTCCGTTGTGGATTTCATTACCACGCTTATTAAGGTTTTTCCCTCTTTACTTGCAAATGTTACGAGGGTTCTGCCCGCTTCATCCAAATAGCCCGTTTTTCCGCCGATTGCTCCCTCGTAGTATACTTCATTTGTTGAAAAAAGCATTTTATGACGATGATAAATCTCCCTTGGCGTTGACGACTTATTCGTTGCTCCGATTGTATAGCTTGTAGTGCCGTCTATAGAGATATATGTGGAGTTTTTAAGGGCATGATTTGACATCTGCGCCATATCATAACAAGTTGTATAATGGTTGGCATCAAACAAACCCGAAGGATTTGTAAAATTTGTATTGATTGCCCCGCATTCTTTTGCGTAGGCATTCATGAGCTTTGCAAACTCATCGTAACTTCCGGCTACATGCTCCGCAATGGCATTGGCACACTCATTGGCCGAATATAAAAGTAAGCCGTAAAGGCAGTCTCTTAAACTAATTTGCTCTCCCGCAACAAATCCCAATGTTGCATCTCCCGGCTCCAAAGTTACCGCTTTCTCGGAAAAGGTAACGGTTTCGTCCAAAGAACATTTTTCAATTGCCACCATTGCCGTAATAATCTTTGTTATGCTGGCCGGATACATTTTTTGGTTCGCATTTTTATCATACAAAATCGCACCTGAATCCGCATCAATCAAAATCCCCGCTTCCGCTACAATATCAGCGCATTCAGGCCATGCGCCTTCTGCCTTTGTTTCTTTTGCGGGAACAAAAACCGATGCAAATACTATCAAACATAAAAGCAAGAATGCCGTTAGTTTTTTCATCTCATTTCTCCGTATCGAATTATCTTCTGATAATCATTTTGTGAATAGGATTACCCAAGGCAGAGAACTTTTTTTCGTACTCCGTCATAACGTTTCCTTCCATCATCTCCGCTGTATTGTGTAAATCAAAAGTTTGAGCTACTATCTCCCAACCGGCAAGAGGCACCTCCTCCAAAGAAAAAGCAAAAAGGTCGTCATTGTCTGTTTTGAACTCCACAATGCCGTCTTTCTTTAATATAATATTGTATTTTTTTAAATATTCCTTCGATGTCAATCTTCTTTTTGCATGTCTGTCTTTTGGCCAAGGGTCCGAAAAATTAAGATAAATCCTGTCTATTTCTCCCTCGTCAAAGATATCCAATATATCTACCGCATCAAAGCGCAAAAAGTAAAGATTTTCGATGTTTTTTTCTATTCTTTTGTCAATTGCTCTAATCAGAACACTGGAATATTTCTCGATTCCTATATAATTTACTTCGGGATTTTGCATGGCAAGTGTTGAAATAAACTTGCCTTTTCCCATTCCCACTTCAATCCTGATGGGCGCCTTGTTTCCGAAAAACTCCTGCCATTTTCCTTTGTACTGCGCCGGATTGTCTATTGTATAAGGACTTTCGGCAATCATTTCCCTTGAGCCCTTTATATTTCTGAGTCTCATACTTTATCCTATTTACCTTCTTTTTTTGTATTCTTTTTTCTGAACATATCTTTAACGTTGAATTTATCAACCTTATGACTGTCATTATCGTTGGTCAGACTTTCGATTTCTTGCTTTCTTAAGGACTCTTCGGTCTTTAAGTTTACAAGGTAAGCAATAACCGCAACCGTCGGTACACCAAGAAACATGCCGATAGCCCCCGCAATATAGCCTCCAACCACAATACCAAAAATTACCCAAATAGGACGAAGACCCGTTCCCTCGCCCAAAATCTTCGGTCCCAAAATATAGCCGTCAAAAAGCTGAATGCAAAGAATCAATATGATAAATATTAGCATTTCCTGCCAACCTACCATAAGTATAATAATCGCACCCGGTATCGCACCGATAAAAGGTCCGAAATAAGGGATAATATTGGTTATTCCCACGATTACGCTGACAAGCAAGCAGAAAGGAAGACCCAGAATCCACATTGCAAAGAAGCAAATAATTCCGATTATTATGGAATCAATAATTTTTCCGTACAAGAAGTTACCGAATATTGTGTTACAGTTTTTTCCCACACTCATAAATTTTGAACCGCGCTCTTTTTTGAGAATGGCAAACACAAGTCTTCTAAATCCTCGAAGAAGTCTGTCTTTATCCACAATAAAGTAAATGGATACTATAACAGCAATAATTACATTTAAGATCCATTTGATAACCGTAACAGATGCAGATAGGATATCCGAAATACTGCCGGTTATGTAATTGCTTAAATTCTCCACAAGAGCCGGAATGTTTTCCTGAATCCAAGTTTTGATTCCCGTAAAGTCAACATTAGGGAATTGCTCTCCCAGCCAGTCAAAAAACTCCGGCACTCTATCATAATTCGAGGTTACCTTTCCGTACAAATCCATAAGAGAAGATCCAATTTGCGGAATAATGTATGCAATAATTATTGCCAAAAGACCGAGTATTAACACATAAGTAACTATAATACCCAATGTCAACGATACTTTTTCATGAAAAACTCTCATAAAAACTTTCTTTTTAAAGAGCATAACCAGAGGATAAAACAAGTATGCAATAAAAATACCTATCAAGAATGGAGCCAAAACCGTAATAACGGCCGATACACCGGATTTGAATGAGCCCCAGTTAAATAGGATTTTCAAAAATACCGCACATATAATTACCGTAATAACGGTATAAAAACATACCGTAAAATACTTTGGATTTTTATCCAATTTGTTTTTAAACATTTTCTCCTCCGAAATATAATAATCGGCCCTTTGCCAAATTATTTTTAAGATTAAGTCTAACAATATTAATATATCATAAAATCTAAAAAAGTGCTTGCATTATTTGACCCTTTATCATATAATAACATTTGCTAATTTGATTTGCGCCTCTAGCTCATTTGGTAGAGCACCTGACTCTTAATCAGGGTGTGCAGGGTTCGAGCCCCTGGAGGCGCATTTTTTATGCCTAAATATTTATTAATCAAAGAAAGAACTCCGTCGGAGTTCTTTCTTTTTCGCATAAATGCGATATATACGTTCCCTGCGGGAATCGAACCCACAGCTAATGCTTAGGAGGCATTTGTTTTATCCGTTAAACTAAGGGAACAATAAAGCACAGCTATTATATCATATAACTGTGCTTTTTCCTACTTGTTTTTATTCCTTCGTTTCTCGAAATCAACGTATCCCTGAAGCCAAATCGGACCCTTAAATCGTCTGCCGATTCTCGGTTCGCCAAGCAAATCTTTGGCATTTATTCCAACATCGAAAATTAAAGAATTGCAGTCCAATGT
>CACZQX010000214.1 GCA_902783445.1 uncultured Lachnospiraceae bacterium | reverse complement strand
GCCCATTTCGATTAAGAATTCTTCCAATGCCGCTTTTTTGTCAACATCAGCCATCAATCCTTCATATACGGCTATTGCATGAGAATTTCCCCTAAGGAAGTGATTTTTAAAGTCCTCCGAAATAAAATAACCGAATGCCGTTTCAAAATCGGTACTTACGAATTTTGCAAATTCTTCCAGGCTGTTTATCCTGACATCCCCGATTTTGGCTACGCTTTCTTCAATCTCCACATGCAAAGGAATAACTATTTCTCCTCCGCTGCTGATTATTTTAATTTCTCCGTCTATTGTGTCATTATCCACCAAATCGATTGTGGAAATCTTGTATTTAACCGTATGTTTTGAATCGTTGAATCTGTCGTTTAATATTTCAAACAAAGGATTATCGCATTGAATCAAACCCTTTACATCTTTTCCGCTTTTTGATTCTATTTCAAAACTTCCGTCAAAAATCACACCTGCCTCGATTTTTAAATCGATTTTGTCAACAGATGTTTTTATTTTTAAATCGTCATATTCATATATGCCCTTTGCCAACTTGGTAACTAATTCTAACAAGCTTATTTCCTCGTTTTTAATTATTTCTTTTTATTGTCTTTTATTAAGTCAAAATAGTCTTTTATCTTTTTTTCATATCCGATATCCGTCGGTTCGTAAAAAACTTTGCCTAAAAGCTCATCCGGCAAATATTGCTGTTCGACAAAATGATTGTCAAAATCATGGGCATATTTGTAGCCCAAACCGTGACCGAGTTTTGCAGCTCCTTTATAATGAGCATCTTGCAAATGCGTCGGTATTGATTCAATATTCGTGGACTTTACTGCGCTTATCGCTTTTTCAACAGCGAGATATGCAGCATTGCTCTTCGGCGCCGTTGCAACATATATTGCCGCCTCCGACAAAGGAATCCTTGCTTCGGGCATTCCCAATTGGTGAACGGCCTGTGCCGCACTTACCGCAACGCTTAAAGCCATGGGATCGGCAAGACCAACATCTTCCGCCGCACATATCATGATTCTTCTTGCGATGAATGTTACACTTTCTCCCGCTTCCAACATTCTGGCAAGATAATATACGGCCGCATCGGGATCCGACCCTCTCATGCTTTTAATAAAAGCCGATATGGTGTCGTAATGATTATCTCCGTCTTTATCATATCGAAGAACTCTTTTTTGCACGCAGTCTCCGATGATTTTTGATGTTATATGTATTATTCCGTCTTCGCTTCTGTCAGTTGTAAGTACGGCAAGTTCAATGGCATTTAAAGCCGTTCTTGCATCACCCGAAGAAACCGATGCCAAAAAATGCACCGCATCTTCATCTATCTCGGCTTTATATGCACCCATGCCCTTTTCTTCATCTTTAACCGCCCTGTTGATTAATTCCTCAATATCCGAATCCTCCAAAGCTTTCAATTCGAATATTGCAGAACGGGATATTAAAGCGTTATTAACCTCAAAATACGGGTTTTCCGTGGTTGCTCCGATCAAAATCACGGTTCCGTCTTCGACAAAAGGAAGCAAATAATCTTGTTGTGCTTTATTAAATCTATGAATTTCGTCTATAAAAAGGATTGTTTTTTTATCGAACATGGCAATATTGTTCTTTGCCGATTCGACAACCTCTTCAATGTCTTTTTTACCCGCAACGGTTGCGTTGAGTTGTTTAAATTCCGATTTTGTTGTGTTCGCAATGACTTTTGCTATGGTTGTTTTTCCGGTGCCCGGAGGCCCATAGAAAATGAGAGAGCTGATTTTATCAGCTTTTATTGCACGATACAAAAGCCTGTCTTTGCCTATAATATGCTTTTGACCCACTATCTCGTCAAGGCTTTCCGGCCTTAAACGCGCAGCCAACGGCGATTCTTTTTTTAAGTTTTGTTCATGCATGTAATCAAAAAGATCCATTTTAAAAATACCTCTCGACAATCATATAAATTTTACCATCAAATAAGAAATAATTCTACTGTTTTATTTGCATTTTCGCTAATGTTCATGCCGCCTTTGATTTAACTTTTTTCTTAATTTACTTGCTTAAACAATAGCCCTTGTGGTAGAATTATTTGAATTATTTATATTAAGGAGTTGATAAGCTTGTTTGATAGGCCAGGTGAAAATCCATTTACACAAATAACGCCGGAAATATCAGTTCTTTCCGACTTATGTGTTGAAAATACAAATATAGATCCAAAATTATACGACAAATATGAAGTCAAACGCGGACTTCGTGACATAAACGGTAAAGGTGTACTTACGGGGCTCACCGAGATTGCGGAGGTTAAGTCCTATACCATCGATGACGGTGAAATGATTCCCTGTCCGGGTAAGCTTTACTATCGCGGCTACGATATTGAAAAACTTGTGGACGGCTTCACAAGCGAGAACCGATTCGGCTTTGAAGAAGTTACTTTTCTTCTTCTTTTCGGCAAATTACCTACAAAAGAAGAATTGAAAATGTTCTGCAACACTCTTAGTTTTTATCATTCATTGCCTACAAACTTTGTAAGAGATATTATCATGAAAGCTCCAAGCAAAGATATGATGAACACACTTGCAAGAGCCGTATTAACCATGTATTCCTATGACGATTTGGCCGACGATACATCCATTCCGAATGTTCTTCGCCAATGTATTCAGTTAATTGCTTTATTTCCGCAATTTTCCGTTTACGGTTATCAAGCCTATAAACACTATCATGATGGGCAAAGCTTATTTATACACTCTCCGAACCCTGAATTTTCCACAGCGGAAAACATCTTAAGAATGTTGCGCCCGGACAGCAAGTTCACAGATTTGGAAGCAAAGATATTAGACCTTGCTCTTGTACTTCATGCCGATCACGGCGGCGGTAACAACTCCACCTTTACAAACCATGTT
>CACZQX010000213.1 GCA_902783445.1 uncultured Lachnospiraceae bacterium | reverse complement strand
TTGTGCCAACACTGTCGGCACAATTTAATCTGTATCGAACAAAAATGCGGAATCCGCAAAAATGTCGATTAGAGTATTGAATAAGCTTATTATTACTGAATTTCGTGGACGTGGGGATGAAGTTCATATGTATCCGTTTGTGCTAGGCTTTGAAACGGCTGATCAAAAATCTGATTTTTTAAAATCACTATTTGAGGAAACCTTAAAGATTCATTTCTTATTGATAGTGCAATTCGATAAGACATCAAGGGTAAAAAATACATTAATACTCCATCGAAGAATCTTGACGAACTACGTATTATAAGGTAGTATCGTGATAATGAAATAAAACAGACGCCCATTGCTACCGAGTAGTGGGATTCACGTCATTTCTTCACCGTTAGGTCGTAGCAGGTGAGGGAATGGCGTATTTTATTATACGGAGGTTTTTATGAAGTGGATTTATTTACTAATCGCAGGAGCACTTGAAATTACATGGGCTGTGGCGATGAAAATGTCGAATGGGTTTACAGTACTTTGGGAACGACACTTTTAGGTGTTTTTCTCTTTAATGAAAAAATGTCGTTTCCACAGGTGGTTTGTGTTATTCTGATTGTAACCGGAATAGTAGGACTTAAGATTTTAGCGAATGAAAGAGGTGTTTGAGATGTTTAGGGAAATGCGTAGATTTAAACAGCAGGTGTCAGATGCTGAGTGCATTGCTATTTTAAAAAGTACTAAACGAGGTGTGCTATCAGTACTTGGAGAAGATGGTTATCCATATGGAATGCCAATTAATCATTATTACTGTGAAGATGATGGTAAGCTTTATTTCCATGGAGCAAAGGCCGGGCACAAGATTGATGCTATCAAGGCTTGCGATAAAGCAAGTTATTGTGTTTATAACGATGGCTTCCGTAAGGAAGGGGATTGGGCGCTGAATATTACTAGTGTAATAACTTTTGGTAGAATCCATCTGGTTGAAGATGAAGAGCTAGCTCTTAAGATTTGTTCAGAGCTCACTAAGAAGTTTACTGATGATCAGGCCTATCTGGAAAAGGAGATTAAGAATTCATTCAAAAATGTTCAATGTATAGAACTAATGCCGGAGCATATGACCGGAAAACTTGTAAATGAGTCGTAATTACGATATTTATAGGTTTGACCGACATTAGCACTTTTCTTATAGATTTAACGCTGCTATTATTATCCGGGAAATAGTTTTCAATAACTAACTTTTATTGGTATTATTAATATAATATTTTTTAAATGAAAGGATAAAAGTTATGTTTAAAACAATACTAAAAATCGACGGAATGAGATGCAGCATGTGTGAGGCTCACATCAACGATGTAATCAGAAAGACGGTTCCGGATGTCAAAAAGGTGAAAAGCTCACACAAAAAAGGGGAGAGCGTCTTTGTTTCGGAGCAGGAGCCCGATAAATCAAGGCTTGAGGAAGCCATTGCTGCCACCGGATACACACTTGAGTCAGTGACTATCACTAAATGACGGTTGAATAAGCGAGATAAAAAAACTATAATATATATATAATCTGATGATAGCGAAAGAGGGGTAGTGCTATGACAGAGGGGAAAACGGCTTATCCATCCATAGATAAACCGTGGTTAAAGTATTATTCTAAGGAACACATAAATGCTAAATTACCAAAGTGCAAAGTATATGACTATGTAGAGTCGGAAAACAGGAATCACGCTTCGGAGGTGGCGCTTGATTACTATGGAAAAACGATTTCTTATGGCCGGTTTTTTGAAGCCACAAAAAAGGCGGCAAAAGGATTTTTGCATATGGGTATAAAAGCACGAGATGTAGTTACGATAATTGCGGTGATTACGCCGGAAATTGTCTATTCTATATATGGCTTAAATCGTATCGGCGCCATATCAAATCTGTTGGATCCCAGAGAGAGTACAGAAGAAATAAGAGATAGCCTTTTAAAAACCAATTCAACGGCGGTAGTTGCTTTGGATTTGGACTATGAAAAAATAACTGAGGCTGTAAAGGGAACTTCCGTTAAATCAGTAGTGTTCGTTTCGCCGGCAGATTCTTTGCCTATAGGCATTAAAGGCCTTTACAAAATGAAAACGGGCAAAATTAAAATTGCAAAAGAATATTATTCTTGGAAGCGCTTTATTCAAGAGGGCAAAGTGCAAGAATTAATCGAAAGTCCTTATCATGAAAACGAATGCTGCGTAATTGTGGAAACCGGGGGAACCACCGGGGAAACAAAGAGAGTTATGTTAACTGATGATAATCTTAATCAGTCGGCTTTTCAGCTATATAACAGCCCATTTGATTTAAAGCGAGGAGACGTAATTGCAGGCATTATTCCGCCTTTTGTTGCTTATGGAATAGGCAATGGCATGCATATGCCATTAATTTATGGAATGCGACTTTTACTGATTCCTTTGTTTCATCCCGATAAATTCGATGAATTTTTGCTGAAGCACAGGCCAAATCATGTGGTAGGCGTTCCGGCATTTTTTGAAGGCTTGGTTAATAGCAAGAAGATGGATAATCAGGATATTTCATTCTTAAAATCTCTTGTGGTTGGGGCAGATGCTCTGAGACCGGAATTGGAAGATAAGTTGAATTCTTTTTTAAAAGCCCACAATGCCCAAAACAATGTTTTGAAGGGCTACGGATTGACCGAGGTAACGGCGGCGGTAAGTGCATGTATGTCCGATGACGTAAATAAGCTAAGAAGCGTGGGAATACCGTTTTCACATACTGTTATTTCCATTTTCGATCCGGATACGGGCAAAGAGTTGAAAATCGGCGAAAAAGGCGAAGTTTGCACCACGGGACCAAACACAATGCTTGGTTATTATAACGATGAGGCGGGGACAAAACAAATACTTAAAAAGCATGATGATGGGCTTGTTTGGCTGCACTCCGGGGACATCGGTTACATGGATGAAGATGGATTCTTGTATATCAATGGCCGAATAAAACGAATCATTATCAGGTTTGAAGGAAAAAAAGTTTTTCCGAATATCGTAGAAAATATTATAGAAAAAAATGATATGGTTAAAGAGTGTTGTGTGGTGGGTACAAAAGATCCAAACCATATTCAAGGCATGCTTCCGATGCTATTTGTGGTTTTAACGGAGGAGGCATTAAAAGATAAAGAACGTGCCTTAGCAAAACTTCGGGAGTTTTGCGACAATGAGTTGCCTGATTATTCGCGGCCGGTGGATATAAGAGTGCTGGACAGATTACCGTTGACACCGATAGGAAAGGTGGATTATCGGTCGTTGGAGAAGATTTGACAAAGGGCAATACCGTGACGGTTGCCTGATTTATAATTTGAGGCTTGAAATAAGCCGTAAACTTAAATAGGTTTGCGGCTATTTCTCTGTCTTGGAGTCGTTAATTCTATTACATATTCCTCTTGTTAATAAATTGTTTACAAATTATTAAATGATATTTAAGAGATTTTTTATATATGAACAATATAATTAAAATACCAAAATATATGGATTCGAAAAAAGAATCTGAGTCGTATTGAGAGGGGGCATAAATATGACTAAGGTTTTGAATAAAATGTTGAAAAAAATTTCCATTGTTGTAGCTTCGGTGCTTATTTTTACGATGGTGATGCCGGCAGGAATGGTTTCCGCGGCACAAAATCAATCCGGCATGGTAATAACGGGCACATATTCTTTTACATCTAACGAAGGCAACAACATCCAGCAAACAGACACATTTGAATACAGAAATTCATGCTTTGAAGAGTCGTCATTTACAGGATGTACACACTTGGAAGTACTTTCTGCGCAAGTAGCCATGGCATCGGCAAGTTGGTATGGCGAATCGCAGGATGCGCATGACACAGACTATTCAAGAAATGCGCATAATATAACGGATTTCTTAACACAAATGCAGTTTGAAGATGTATCCACAAACAAGTATTACACCCTTGATAAAGAGGTTAATTCCGTAGGCGTTTGCGTGGGACATAAGAATATAACGGCAAACGGCAAGGATTATACATTGCTTGCAATCGTACCAAGAAGTGCGGGCTACAAAGAAGAATGGGCCGGCAACTTTACAGTTAATGGCGGTAGCATTCATTATGGTTTTAAAGCAGCAAGAGATGAGATTTTAAGATACGTAAAACAATACATTAACGAAAATAACATAAACGGAGATGTAAAAGTTTGGACATGCGGACACAGCCGTGGAGCTGCCCTTGCAAATCTCGTGGGAGCTTTCTTTGCAGGCGGTGGCATCGGCTACTTCGGTGGCAAAGTAAGAGTTGCTCCGCAAGATGTATATTGCTATACATATGCAACACCGAGAAACGTTATGCAAGGTGCATCAAAGAACGAGGTATTAAGTGTTGAAGGTGCAAGATCCGAAGCAAGATACGCAGGCGATACAGCGGGTGCGGCTTGGAACTATACAGCCGGCGGAACATTTAACATCAAAGGCGAAGAGTTTAACGGAATAAGAAACTTTATCTTATCAAGTGATGTATTTCCAAAGCTTCCGCCTGTGGGATGGGGCTTTGAACATTTCGGACAAGATATTGACGCAACACATGCAGTGGTAAGCGATGCTTTGCTTTCGGAAAAATTAGCAAGCTTTAGTCCTTTTGCCAACAATTTGTTTGTGGCTAACGGCGGCGTTCAGAATCTTAAATTAATGACATTTGACCTGGCAAGCATGGGCTTTGTTGAGGATAAATCGGGCGCAAGCATAAGCATGGGCGAGTTTCTTAACGGAAGAATTGAGGGCCTTTTGTCCTTGGCCGAAACCAATGCCGAATACACATCAGGCGGTTATCAGGATGCTCTTACCGGAATTGCCGGAATATACGGCCTTTCGGAGACATATTTGGACTCTGAAGAAATAAATTTATTCGCATTGTTTAAACCTATAATGCTTGCATATATTTCTTATGCGTCCGAAGATTTGATAGCAGCCGGAATGGATGAAAATGAAGCGGTTGCAATGGTTGTGGAGGAAATATTTAGCTACTTTACGGGTGAAGATATCGATCATTCAACATTTACCGTGGATGATATGATAATAATGCTTTCGGAATTCATTTGCGAAAACGAAGATTCGGCTATGGCAAATCAGATAGCTGCACTGATTGCGGGATTGGTACCGGAAGATCAAGCACTTGCGTTAATGATTATTAAAGGTGCAGTAGATAGATTTAATCCAAACCCTAATCCGGAATTAACAGGTATAGATCCGGTAAGTGTAAAAGAATACATAAAAGCATGGTCTCAAGGACCGTTACCGGGAACTGAGGCGGCAGAATCGGCTTTAACTGCGGAGGGCGCAAGGGGTACTTTCTATTTCCTTATGCTTGCTGCAGGACAATTTTTAAAAGATGTGGTGCCTGATTTAAGCCAGGTAATTCATACGGATGACGGGAAATACACAGCACCTGAACCTCTTGCAAAATTAGTTGAAGCACTCCGTCCGATGATTTTGACAGAGCGAGACGAAACAGGCGCAGTTGTTAAAGAATATGCTAATTTTACGGAAGCGGCAGAAGGAAATCTTTGCAGCACATTGGATGAAATCTTTACACCGATTATCGAAAAGTGCAAAACACAGTATGGCGCGGCGTATGCGGACAAACTTCAGGCATATGTTGATGGCTTAAAGAACAATGTAACAATAGTCAGACAGCTTGTTATAGAATTCGTTTTCCATAATGATGGAGAAAGAACTTTTGAAAATGATATTAAGACGCTTTCAACCTTTGCAGCAAATGCCAAGAGAGTCGGGCTTTCGCATTACAACGAGCTCTACACAGCTTACGCAAAAGCCTATGCCGACATAGCGGGTGAAGACCCTAACCACGGACGTCCGATAGAAGCGGACGGCAACAGAGTAGAGGCAGCAAGCGGTGAAATAGATGCGATTTTAGCAGCATTTGATAATGATCCTGCATTGGAAGAAGAAACACAGACCGTTGTTCTTAACATGGTTGGAACAACAGGTATAGT
>CACZQX010000212.1 GCA_902783445.1 uncultured Lachnospiraceae bacterium | reverse complement strand
TGCTGAGGATGGCATGGTAAATGCATTTAGGGAAAAATCAGATTTAGATGGAGATCTTATAAATATTGGATTTATGGTGATGAATCCTGAAATATTCGACAGAATTGAGGGTGATTACACTGTATTTGAGCAGGAACCTTTGAATTCCTTGGTAAAAGACGGACAGTTGATTTCATATACTCATAAAGGCTTCTGGCAGTGTATGGACACACTTCGTGAAAAACAAAAGCTGGAAGAATTGTGGGCAACAGGCAAGGCCCCATGGAAGATTTGGAAAGATTAAGGATAGCTTACAACAAAGGGAATGGCTTATGAAGAACTTTTATATGAATAAAAAAGTATTAATAACCGGAAATACAGGCTTTAAAGGCAGCTGGATGTGCGCCATGTTAATAAATATGGGGGCGCGTGTTTATGGTTATGCCCTCGAGCCTGATACAGAACCTGCCTTATATAAGATATTAGAGCTTGATAGTAAAATGAAGACCTGCATCGGTGATATTAGAGATTTAGAAAAGCTTAAAGCTTTTCTAAATGAAGTTCAACCTGACATCGTCATACATATGGCAGCCCAGCCGATTGTAATTACGGGTTATGAGGAACCGGTTTATACATATGATGTAAACGTAATGGGTACGGTTAATATACTGGAATGTGCAAGGAAGTGCAAGAGCGTTAAGTCGGTTCTTAATGTTACAACTGATAAGGTATATAAGAATAATGAGTGGGAATGGGGTTATAGAGAGTGTGATGCACTTGATGGCTATGACCCATATTCCAATAGTAAATCCTGTTCGGAACTTGTAACCGCAAGTTATAAGCGCTCTTTTTATGATGAGGCAGGGATTCCGCTTTCAACATCTCGCGCCGGCAACGTAATAGGTGGTGGAGATTTTTCACCAAACAGAATTGTTCCTGACTGTGTAAGGGCAGCGGCAGCAGGTGAGAAGATTACAGTTAGAAATCCAAATTCAATAAGACCTTACCAGCATGTTTTGGAACCCATAAAAGTTTATCTTATGATAGCCATGGAGCAATATAAGGATTTTGAAAAACGCGGAAATTACAACGTGGGACCTGAGTATTCTGATTGCATTAAAACAGGAGTGTTGGCAGAAAAATTCTGTAAAGCCTGGGGAGATGCAGCAAGCTGGGAAACAAAAGATGTAAACGGACCGCATGAAGCAAATTTCTTAAAACTTGATTGTTCAAAGATAAAGGCAGACTTTGGATGGCATGTTACTTGGAATGTGGATGATGCTATTGAAAAAACCGTTGAGTGGCATAAGGCATATATAAAAGCTGAGAACATGTATGATTTTACAATTAAGCAGATTGATGAATTTATGGGAGCTTAAGGATAGAAAGACAATTATGGAAAAATACATTGTAACCGGAGCAAGCGGATTTATTGGCAAAAGTTTGATAAAAAAGCTTGCTGAAGATAAAGAAAAACAAATATTTGCGGTGGTTCGAAACGAACAATCCGACGTTTCTCAAATTTCTAAATTTGAAAACGTTAAGATTTTTTATTGTGCTCTGGATAATATAGAAGAAGTTGAAGCTATGTTTAAAGGTGAGAAAATTAAAGCTTTTATTCATCTTGCATGGGAAGGTTCAACAGGTGCAAAGCGAGCAGATGCGGATATACAGATGAAGGACGCAATATGTGCGGTTAAAGCGTACGAAGTAGCAGAAAAGCTTGGCTGTGAGAAGTTTATGTGCGCAGGTACTATTTCGGAACGTGTTTTGGATCAGCTTGAGGAACTCGAAAGTGTTTCACAAAATATGGTCTATGCTCTTGCTAAGCAGACTACTTACAATCTTTTGAATGTAAAATCAAAAACATTTAAAACTAAGCTTGTTTGGATGCAGTTTTCAAATGTTTTTGGTCCGGGAAATACATCGGGAAATTTGATTAGTTACACGGTAAAAGAAATAAATGAAGGACGTGTGCCGGAATTCGGAAGCGGAATGCAGCCATATAACTTTATATATATAGATGATTTAATAAATGCAATTCTTTGTCTGACGGACGGAAAGTTAAGAAAACAAAAGTATTTTTTGGGATCCGGCGAAGTAAGAAAATTAAAAGATTATCTACTTGCAATTCCAAAAGCACTTGGTAAAGATGTTGCACTTGGAATCGGTAAAAGAGCAGATGATGGTATTTACTACAAAGAAGATTGGTTTGATATTTCGGATTTGAAAGAAGATACAGATTATGAGAGCAAAGTAAGTTTTGAAGAGGGAATAGTAAGAAATTTTGCTGATTAGCCCGACTTTGAAACAATTATACGACTGCAACAAAAATGAAATAATAAAAAAAGAGAAAACGACTATGATTGAAAAATTTGAATTTAAAGAATTGGAACTAAAAGGTGCATATCTTATAAAACCATTTTATGCGACGGATGAACGCGGTGGTTTTATAAAAGATTACAATATTGACATGTTCAAAAACAATGGTATTGACCATGAGCTGAAAGAGGTATTTTATACGATTTCAAAACGTGGTGTAATAAGAGCAATACATTTTCAGGAAGTAAAGGAACAAGCAAAACTTGTGCGTTGTGTGAGCGGACATGTCTATGATGTAATATGCGATCTTCGCCCGGAATCGCCGACTTTTAAGAAGTGGTTGGGTTTTGATTTGACGGGGGATAACAGATATTCCTTATACGTACCGGAGCATTTTGGGCATGGATACCTGGTACTTGAAGATTCAGTAGTTAGCTATAAATGCGGCGAAGTATTTTACGGGGAATATGACACAGGAATCATGTGGAATGACAAAACACTTGATATAAAATGGCCGTTGGAAAAAATCGGAGGGGAGGATAAATTGATTATATCCGAAAAGGATAAGAATTTAACAAAATTTGAGGAATATTTTAAGGATAAATAAATGAGAGAAATTAATTGGGAACCTTTAAAAGATAGAATTACATCTTTTTTCTTTGGAAATGGCAGAAATAAAGTCGTGCTTTCAAGTATTAAGCTGCCTGAGATGACAGAACTATATAAAATTATCTGCAAATTTGAAAATGTGTTGGTTCTGGATGAGTTGGACAGTGACGAACAGGGGGAGCTTGATACAGACAATACGATTCTTGTTTTTGACGATTCATTTAAAGAGGAGTTGTACTGCTTTTCTTTTAAAAACCGTATTTCCGTAAGCAATATGTATGGTATATTGATGAAGAATTATGTTGAAGACATGGCGTCAGGTCTTACAATTAACAATAATCCTGCGATACTCAATGTCAGAGAAGTAAATAATCTTAATAGATTTGTAGAATTGTTTGATGAAGGCTACCAAACCATCTGTTTAGAGGATGATGATAATAAATATGTCGGATGTGTAACGAAAAAAAAGTTTGCAAAATCTTTTCCGTCGGATAATTATTTTATATCTGAAGAATGCTTAACTTTTACCGATGATGAAATGACACTGAAAAAGGAAGCGGCCAAATGTATGATAGACACTGAAATAGATGAAGTTCCTGTTGTTCGAATCGGGGGGGGTACACAGGCTACGGTTGTAAAAAACGGTGGAATAAATGGACAATCGTACCATGACATGAAAAAAACCTATCTTCTTCACTGGGAGATTTTTGATGAAGAGGATTATAATAATATTGACTTGCTATCCAGCGGTAACATTTTGTTTTCGTCAAATGGCGGGGCTATGAAAAATATAAACAAAGAAATAGTTAAACATGACTCTTTTTGTAAAAAAACATTAAGGAAATATATTAAAGGGGACTATGATAGCGTTATCTATGATGCGGAAATATGGCCGCCCGGACCTGCAAGAAGAATAAATGTATGCAGCTTATATGCAGATATGCTTGCAAAAAAAGTGACAGATAGCCTTGTGAGTAAGGGGATTTCATATGCTTATATAGATGTCGGTCCTGATAATGTAATGCAAAAGCACGATGACAGAATGGAATATCCCTATGGTTCGGCAAATCATCCGGAGGCGATGAACGAAATAACAAAATGCAAATATTTCCATCCGAAAAATCAAAAGACTAATGCTGTTGCTGGAAAGAATGATGTTAATATATCAGGGGGATTCAGGGTGACAAATGGGCAACCCGAAAACTGTGATAAAACAGTGTATATGTTTGGCCCTTGCATAGTTATGGGCTTGAGCGCAAATGATTGGGAAACAATTCCGAGCTTGATTCAAAGAAAGCTGAATGCGGCAGGATATAGTGTGAGAGTTGTTAATAGAGGCTCGTTTGGTACCAGCTATTCTGAATATACGGATATTAACAATATAAACATCCTAATGGATACCGAATTAAAAGAAGGAGATATAGTTATCCAATTTGGTCAAAATCTCTGGAAATATAATGATATTTACTGCTTCGGCAATTATTATAGAGCAGATGAAATACTTCTAAAAAGCGGCAATATCAATAAAAAAATTTTTTATGATGCATTCATACCTCATATGAATGTTGAAGGATACAAGATATTAGCGGACTTTATTTTTGAGGATATAATAAAAGCTAAATGCGGCAACGAAATTGCCGTCGAAAGAAAAACAATAGCGCCTCTTTGGAATCAATGGAAGGATAAAGTTACATGGAACACAAATAGCGAATTGAAAATATATGTGGACGAGCTTAAATGCTATAGGAGAAAAGAAACGGAAATCGGTGCCGTTGTAATGAATTGCAATCCTTTTACAAAAGGACATAGATTTTTAATCGATGAATCGTTGAGACAGTGTGAGCATTTATTTGTGTTTGTGGTAGAAGAGGATGCATCGGATTTTGCTTTTAATGACAGATTTGAGATTGTCAAAGAAAATTTAAAAAATGAAAAAAGAGTGACTGTGCTTCCTTCGGGAAAATTTATGATTTCATCATTTACATTTGCCGAGTATTTTGATAAAGATAATAAGCAAACTGAAAAGCTTGATATGACCTACGATGCAAAAATTTTTGGCGAATACATTGCGCCGACACTTAATATATCAAAAAGATTCGTGGGGGAAGAACCGACAGATACGGTAACAAGGCAATACAACGAAAGTTTGAATAGAACTTTGAGCGAGTTTGACGTGAAGTTAATTGAAATTCCAAGGATACGCCTTAAGGGTGAAGTTATTAATGCTACACAAGTCAGAGAAGAACTGAAAATGGGGGACTTTACAAGTGCTGAAAAATTTTTGACTCCTGAGACTATGAATTACTTGAGAAATAATAATAATTGGATTTGGCGTTTTCTTAAATGCCCCCATTATGATATTTTAAAGGACAAACGATATATCCTTTATGGAACAGGAGTCGATTCAATTAAAATATGCGTTGCTACTAAGCTGTGTAACGCAGAAGTTATTTGCTTTTGTAATACAAATGCGGAGCCGGATCAATACCATTTGGGCTATGAGGTAATTAATTTTGAGCAACTTAAGAACAGAAGCAATTATGACGGAGTTATTATTGCAACGTCAAAGTATTATTTTGATATTGAAAAAATGTTGGCTGAAAGTGGTCTGGCAGAAAAAATAATAAAGCAAATATAGTCGTTGTTTATGAGATGCTGACTAAGCCCCTTAAAAAGCCGGGTAGAACTAACTGTGCTACTAAAGAATGAGGATGTATTAGAGAGGTATTCGTATATGGTTAGTGTAATAATAGTTAATCACAACTACGGAAAATTTGTGGGGCAGGCTATTGAGTCTGTATTAAGGCAGACATATAAAGATTTCGAAATAATCGTTGTAGACGGTGCCTCAACAGACAATTCTATAGATGTGATAAGTGAGTATACAAGTAAATATCCGGAAAGAGTCAGAGCTGTTTTTAGAGACGGAAGCGGACAGGCAGCAGGCTTTAATGCGGGCTTTAAGGAGTCCCACGGTGATATAATTGCCTTTTTAGATGCGGATGATTATTTCTATGAGAATAAGCTGGAAATAATAGTTAAATATCATGAAAAACACGCGTTTATCGGAAACGCCAGAAGGCATTTCGGCGAAGTGCCGGAAAAAGATTATATTTCACCTATAGATGAAACGCCTAACAGACAGGAGCTTTTTAAGAAATACGGTTATGTTTACACATATAACCTTATAACATCCTGCCTATCGGCAAAAAGGGAACTTTTGGAAAAGATACTTCCGATGCCGGAAAAAAACTATATTACCCACGCCGATATGTATTTAAAACTTATGGCACAGTATTACAGTGAT
>CACZQX010000211.1 GCA_902783445.1 uncultured Lachnospiraceae bacterium | reverse complement strand
ATTTATGTTTCGGCTAATTATTCATTAGCTGATTTTTTCTTTGCAAATACTACTGTTGTCGCTACGCCTGCTGCGATTGCCACTACAAGTACATATGTTGCCATAGGGTCGCCTGTCTGAGGTGTTTTTGCAAGTGTAAATGTTGCATCTACCGTTGTTCCGTCATCATATACAAATGATACAGTATGCTCGCCTGCTGCAAGTGTTGCAAGGTAAGCAGCTTTTAATGTAAGGATTGTGCTACCGTTTTCAAGTGACATATTTTCTGCTGCAACTTCATTGCCATCCATAAGAACTTTTGAAAGATGTTCTAACGGACCCGAGCATTTGATTACAAGGTCTTTGCCTGTTTGAGCTGTGATTGGGTCTGTGCTGCCATCGTTGATTACATAATCGGTTGTTGGTGTGTCTTCAGATGAACCACCTTTGGAGAATACAACCGTGCCATCATACCAACCATCAAAGCTAGGATCTTCAGTCATAGCTTGAAAATCAGCTTCTGCTCTGGTTATAAAATCTGCCGGAGTTGCATTCACACCATCCGCAAGATTGATATTTATATAAACCGTAGCTTCAATTATGATGCATCCGTAGCCGATATTAGTTAAAGTAAGCTTTGAGCTGTCATCCTTTAAGTCGATTGTTATATTACCACTATCACCAAACCCGGTATTGATTGCAGGAATTGAGTTGGTTCCTTCAAAGATAAAAGTATATCCGTCTGCTCCGGATTGAAGATACATTTCCTGTCCTTCAACGACAAGATTTTTAAATGATACAGTCTTAGCGGTAGCATCAACCACAATACCATCAGCTGACATTGTGCCTCCTAATCCTCCAAAATTAAAAAAAGCTGCTATATCGCTACCGGTCGTGTCCGAATCATCTGTCTTTACCCCATCTGTAGTTATCCTAACTGCAAAAGAGCCCTCATCCGGCTCATAAGATGTCGCTGCTTTCGCAACCATCGGCAACATTAATACTACCATTGCAGCAACAAGTATTACTGCTGCGATTTTCATTGTTCTTTTCCCAATAAGTGTCATAATTTTACTCCTTTCACCCGTGTTTCCCCGGTGATTATTTTATTTATACTTCCATATGCCTTTACAAATTAAACTAACCTGCAAAAATGTCTCGCAACATTTCTGTCATTATTTACATTCCATAAAAGCCTTCCCAAAGTACAAAAAAATACTATCATCTATCGGGCAAAAATAAGAGTATTAAAAAAGGGCTATCAGCCCTTTTTGTAGTATATTGCTTTTAATTCACTTTTTCCCAACCCTGTCTTTTTATATATGTTTGTCACATGCACCTTGATTGTATTGACCGACAAAACCATCTCCTCGGCTATTTCTTTTTTGGTATAATCCTGCACCAGAAATCCCAAAACCTTTTCTTCCTGACCGGATAAACCATATTCTATACTTAACTCTTTTAGCATATCTTTTTCTTCACTCTTTTGATTACTAATGGTTTTATGGAAATTAAACATATATATCCACATAAAACCAATCAATAAAGCCGCAGCAAGTATACTAACTACAAAAACATTTGACAGTATAGCCCTTTCGGCAATCCCCACGACGCCTTCAACAATCCGTTCAAAAAACATGCCGCATGCTATAAGATATAAATATTTTTTATTTCTATAGCCCATTTCTATAAATCCAACAGCTCTAAACAATGAGAAAAATCCAATGAAGAGATAAGATACGGCACTGACCGCATCTATGGAAATACTTTGGTTAAGAAGTAAAAGCGCAATAAGCTGGCCTATAAAGCTTACCGGAAGACATATGTAAAAAATCTCCTTTTTAATATCATATATAAGCCCTGCCAAAATCAATCCAATACTATAATAGATTCTGCTGTCCCCAAACCATGTTTTGGTTTGTTCAAATGAATAAAAGCCTACAAAATCCTGGGTAAGTGCAGTTAAAGTTGCCGCAAATAACACCAATATTGACAAGAAGAAAAAATATTTTTTTATACTTAATCCTCTTAAGTTTTCTTCATAAGCCGGAGCCTCGCCCTCACCTGACTTAAATGAACTATAGGCAAAAGTTGCGCTAAAGAAGAAAGCTATTGCCGCAACAATTGTTGAAAAAAGTCCAAAATTGCTTTCCATATTGATTCTGCTTACCAAAAACACCAAAGCTGAACCTATTGCATATCCAATTGTAAAAACTCTGCCAAAATATTTTGCGTTTACGTTAAGCGCCATTATGCTAAACAGATATCCCACACCAAATCCGCCGGTGGCAAATGCACTTGATACACAAAGACAAATCGCAACAACATATGTATTACTATTAAATACCGAAAGCACATATGATATAAAGGATACAATCAAAAATAAAAGATAAAAATTTCTGATTATACCCACATTCTTTTTCTTTGATATTATTGTAAAAATCAAGATTCCCGCAGCCATGGAAAAGCTGGCAAAGACAACCACTACAAGTCCCGCATGGTCGGTGCTTGCAACTTCTCTAATCCTCGTAGACTGATTAAGATAAATATAACTGCTGTAGAAAAAACTTAAAGATAAAATAGCTATATATTTTAGATTGTTTTTTAATTCCATTCTTCAAACCCCAAATTTTAAATCTCCACTTGCATTATATCATAATTACTTTGGCTTAAAAATAATAATTGCTTTTATTTTATGATTTTTGTATTCTATATCATACACGCTTTACAAATCCCATAAATAAATGTAAAGTAATATTTGCTTTTCAAACATCTTATTACAGTAATGAACAAAGCGAATATTTATTAATATAAACAATTTATAAAAGGAGATGCCGTAAGTGAATGTATTTTCGTTGTCTGCGGCATAGTGCTAAAAAATGTCGGATACATACATGAGTTTAAAAGACTATTATTATGACCTTCCAAAAGAGCTTATCGCCCAGGACCCCCTTCGCGACCGCTCTTCTTCGAGACTTCTTGTTCTGGATAAAAAGACAGGTCATATAGAACATAAGATTTTTAAAGATATTATCGATTATTTAAAGCCGGGTGATTGCTTGGTACGCAACAATACAAAGGTTATTCCCGCAAGGTTACTTGGTCATCGCGAAGGTCAGACAAGCGTTGTTGAAATCCTTTTGTTGACAAGAAAAAGCGATACGTCTTGGGAATGCCTTGTTAAACCGGGCAAAAAATGCCGTGTGGGCGCAGTTATTCACTTTGGTGAAAAAGACGGCGCTCCTATTTTAACTGGTGAAATCACGGATGTTTTGGATGATGGCAATCGTATTATCGACTTTAAATTTAACGGAATTTTCGAAGAGATTTTGGACGAGCTGGGCCAAATGCCTCTCCCGCCATACATTACTCACAAGCTTGAAGACAAAAATCGCTACCAGACGGTTTATGCCAAGTATGACGGCTCCGCAGCCGCGCCTACAGCCGGTCTTCACTTTACCAACGAGCTTTTGGATGAAATCGCAAAAAAAGGCGTAAAGATTGCAAATGTCACTTTGCATGTAGGTCTTGGAACCTTCCGCCCGGTAAAAGAAGAAAACATACTGGATCATAAAATGCATAGCGAATATTACGAAATAAGGCAAGAAGACGCTGACATTATAAACGAAACGAAAAAGCACGGTGGACGCATAATCAGCGTCGGTACAACATCAACCAGAACTTTGGAATCCGTTGCCGACGAAAATGGTTTTATAGTCCCAAGCAGCGGCTGGACGGATATTTTCATCTATCCGGGCTATAAGTTCAAAATTGTGGATGCTTTAATTACCAACTTCCACCTTCCGGAGTCTACTCTGCTTATGCTTGTAAGCGCATTTACATCTCGCGAAATGATGCTTGAAACATACAAAATCGCCGTTGATGAAAAATATCGTTTCTTTAGTTTCGGAGACGCAATGTTCATATCATAATCATTAATTATTATTTCAATTAAAAATGCACCATACTCAAATATGGTGCATTTTCATTATTAAATTCGTATTTTAAACATTGTACTTTTTCATGTAAATCAATGATAATTTTGTCCACTCGCTGTAGTCCGGATCGTCCTGATGGTTCGGCAAATCAAAATGATCCGCCAAATATTGACCGAAGTCCGTTGTAAGCTTTGTGGCACCATATAAGTTTACATGATCGCCATAGTCTTTTGTATCTGTCTTCCAGTTAATACCGAGTTCTTCCTGCAAAAGATTGTAATCAACATAATCCACACCAACCTTTTCTGCCAATGCGACTACCGTATTGTGTTTCTCATAGTTCCAGTTTTTCGGTGACGGTGATGATACAAATATAACCTCTGCTCCGTTTTCTTCACAAAGATCAATTATCTTTTTGATATAATCTTCGTTTTCTTCGGGCATTTTGGCAAATTTATCGCTTGGAATCATATACTCGCCTTGTTTATAAGGTTTAACCTTTGTTCTGAGCAAAAATCCCTTATAATTGTCTTCTGTTTGATATTTGCTTCTCATCAAAGCCTGTAAAACCGTTTTCCATCTTGAGTGATATTTAAAGACCGGAAAAGCCTGGGATAAGGCATTAAACAACTCATCATCTTCGTCTTTTTCCGTTCCGCCGTATCTAAAGAAACAATTGGCTTCCAAAACAACAAGTTTCGGTGACTGGCTTTGGAACATTTCATCCATTATGGCATAGGTGTCGCACAAACGCTGTGCCGCCGTTGCGCAAATGTAAGATGTATAGCCATGCTCGGCGTACATCTGAAGCGGCGAATAAGCCGCAAAACATTCACTGTCTCCGTAAAAAGCCACATCTATGGTGTCGTCCTCTTCTTTTGAGAGGCTTGTAAGCATTTCTTTTGTTGTAACAATGTTATATACTTCCTGCCTAGGCATAAATATGAAGGATGTTATAAACAACAATATTACCAGGATAAGCAGGAACATTACCGTTCTGAGTTTTTTCATTATCTGTCCCTCCTAATATCCCGCATAAATCATATCTACGGTTGTATATCCCGCGCCGTAAGCACCGAAAATTATAACAAGGAATATGGCTCCGTACCAGAAAATCCACCTAAGAGGCAATTTCCAGCCGGCAATATCCGCTCTGATATTTTTGCCTTTTTCCTTTGCGATACCGATAATTATGATAATCAGCAAGCCACCTAAAACAGCAATAAAATCCGCTCTTTCAAGCTTAAGCATCCATATATTGGCCACAAGCTCCGAAATATGGAAATTGCTGACAATTCCTTTAAGCATTATAAAACCGTCTTTAACCGTCTCGGCTCTGAAGAACATTTCACCCAAGTTGATAATGATGAAAAGTTTAACAAATCTGAATACTTTATAGCCTTTTCCGTCACGGTTAATGTGAAGTTTTGCCGTAATTTTCTTTGTAGGCTCTTCAAGTAGATTTTCTACGAAAATGATAACAAAATAGTACATACCGTAGAAAATATATGTCCATTTCGGTCCGTGCCAAAGTCCGTTACAGGACCAAACGCAAAACAGTGCTATAAACGGAGCCGTAAATTTTGAAGCGGTTTTTCCTATATGATTTTTAACATTTTTTGCAAGTTTTTTAACCGGTTTGGCAAGGGATACCGGGAAAAAGATATAATCCTTAAACCAAGTACCCAAGGTAATATGCCATCTGTGCCAAAAGTCAGAAGCGTCTTTTGCGAAAAATGGCTGTCTGAAGTTTTCCGGCAGCTTAATTCCCAAGATTTCACCCGAACCGATAATAATGTCCATACATCCGGAAAATTCCGCATAAAGCTGCAATGTATAGCTTAAAACGCCAAGCAAAAGAACAGAACCGTCATATGTTTGATAATCACTGAAAACCTTTGTAACAAGTGGTGCGATTCTGTCGGCTACAATAAGCTTTTTAACAAGACCGTAACAAATCCTTTGATAACCGAATTTAAGATTTTCAAAAGTTATGGGACGACCGGCATATAAGTCCTCACCCACCTGATGATAACGGCTGATCGGTCCTTCCATAATCTGAGGGAAGAAACTCAAATAAAGAGCAATTTTTGCAAGGTTTTTAACAGGCTCTTGATTTCCTCTTTTTACATCCACAAGATATGAAATAATCTGGAGTGTGTAATAAGAAATGCCTATAGGTACCATAAATTTAATCGGAGTAAATACAAAATCCGAACCCAAAGCATTTGCCAAAGCTCCGATATTTTCTCCGAAGAAATTGAAGTATTTGAGTAGCAAAAGAACACCAAGACTTACGAGAATACCCAAAATCATGATGTGTGCTTTTTTCTTCTTTTTATCCTTTGCTGCAAGCTCGTTATTTTGCCCGACTTTACCTATCCAAAGGCCAAGACCCCAAGCAAACAATGTTGCGGCAATCAAAAAGATTATAAGATTACCGCTAAGCATGTAAAAGAAAACATAGTCTGCCGCCAGCAATACAATCCATCTGAATTTTTGCGGAACCAACTGGTAAATGATAATGACTATCGGCAAAAAAAGTGCAAAATAGCTTATCAAAAAGTATGACATTAGTTTTCTCCCTGAAGTCTCGTAATCATAGCCCAAAGGCTTTTAGCTGAATTGAAGTTTTCAGGTGTAAGCTCTGATGAAGATACCTCAACATCAAAATTATCTTCGATTTCAGAAACCAAAGAAAGAATTGCAAATGAATCTAAAATCTGATCGTCAATAAGTGTTGTACATGTATTGTAATCAACACCTTCTTTAATATCTTCCAAAATCTCAATTAACTGTTCCATTTTAAAAATCTCCTTTTTATAAGTTATTGCTTATAAACTTCAAACATTAACTCTATCCTACGAATTTAAAGCGTTAATCTGTGTTATTTTCCTTAAAGTCGTAAGCCCCTTATTTTTGCTGTATGTGCAAACAGCCGGAAGTTCTCTGCTTAAGAAAAGCGCAATGCCTTCCGTTACCGAATATGCCCCAACGTTTTTGAATACGAAATAGTCGCCTATTTCAACATCTTCAAGAGGCAATTCGCGCACAATTACATCATTTGTTGTGCAAAGCGAACCGAAAATATTCCATTTATTTTCGCCTTTTGCGCCAACTTGTTTTACATTAAAATCCTCGGAGTATTGCTCCATGAATGGGATTTTCATACCAAGCATCTGCCCGAAATAGTTAACTTGGTGGATACCTCCGTCAACTATCGCGTAGTTTTCGCCCTTATTTGTTTTCTTATCCACAACTTTTGTGATATAGAAACCGCAATGAGCCGCAAGAAACCTACCCATTTCCACGGTCACATGCTTAAATGCGCCTTTGTGAGCATTTAATATGTTCGCGAATTCTTTGATTTGCTCTTCCCAATCCGGTTGTTTATCATTTTCAAAGTAAAATACCGAAAGGCCCGAGCCATATTCCAATTCCAAAGGCCCCGTCTTAAACTTTTCATCAAGATATTTAAAATACTCGTCCAATTCGGTAATTTCTTTATCTATCTTTTTAAGCTTCTTTTGGGTTCCGCTGAAATAGTGGATTCCTTTTATTGTAATAAGCTCATTTTTAAGAGCCGCATCAAGAACTTCTTCAAGTTCTTCCTTATCCATGCCGAACTGATTTCCGCTGGTAAGTCTTAAGAACATTGTAACTTTCTTGCCTGTGTTTTTTGCAATTTCGGATATTATCTCGTAGTGTCTTTTTGACTCCGCCGTAAATGTACATTTACAGTCGCTTAAAGCAAATATCCTCTCCATGCTTTCGTAGGTTTTGTTAACCCCCGATACTACTATCTTTTCGGGATTAATTTCCATACGATTGCAAATTTCGTATTCTCCCGGTGAACAGACTTCAAACTTTTCGATGAAATCATCCATTTCTTTTGTAACAAAAGGATTGGCTTTCATCGCATAGCAAAGTGTTGCGTCCGCACTGTTTAAATAGTCTTTAACCTTTTCGCATTCAGCTTTTAATATGTCGATGTCAAAGACATAAGCGGGAGAAGCATTATTATCTATTAACTCTTTAATAATCTTCTTGTCCATAAAATCACCTTGTGTGAAAAATATAAAATTTTTTAATAAATTCACACTATCTGACTTATTATATACTATTTTTGGGATTTGTCCACACTATATTTGTTAGGAATTTATTACCATGCATTTTACAAAGCCCAAGTAGCGCACTAAGCACAAGTCAGTGAAAAAATGTATTATTTTGAAACCATTTCACGAAGAAGCTTTCTATCGATTTTTCCGTTTTTTGTAAGCGGGAAATCTTCCACATTTACAAACTTATTCGGAATCATAAACTCAGGCACTTTCTTCTTCATTTCTTCGATGATTGCGCCTTTGTCATCACTTCCGATATAGCAAGCCACGATTTTGTTCTTGACCTCGTCAAAATAGCAGCAAGATCTTTCAACTATCGATACTGCATTAAGCGCCGTTTCAACTTCCTCCAATTCGATACGGTGTCCCATATGTTTAATCTGGAAGTCTTTTCTTCCCGCAAAATAAAGAAGTCCGTCTTCTCCGTAATATCCAAGATCTCCCGTGCAGTAAATTCTTTCGTAGAAGTATGGATTTAAAGGATTTTGTCTGAATACCTTGTCCGTAACTTCTTTGTTGTTGTAATAACCGATTGCAACTGCTGTTCCCGAAACGCAAATTTCTCCGCTTTCACCGATATCGGTAACTTCCTTATCCTCGTCATCAAGCAAGAATACCTTTTCGTTAGGGAATGCGATACCTGCAGGGATTTTTTCTCCGTCAACGTATTCTCTGTCAAGTACATGATATGTACAATTGCATGTAATTTCCGTCGGTCCGTAAAGATTTACAAACATCGCATCCGGATAAACGCTTCTCCACTGATTAAGCTGTTTGATAGGCATCATTTCGCCGCTGAACAAAATCTTTTTAATTGCAGGCGGCACCTTATATTTAAGGGCATGCAATCTTACAAGCATGCAAAGCGCCGAAACAGCCCAAGTAAGAGACGTTACATTGTTATCGTAAAGCATATCTATAACCTTATTAGGCTGTGAAAAAAATGCTTTTGGAATAATTACAAGTGTTGATGCGCATTTAAGGGCCGTATATATATCTTTTACGGATACATCAAAATCAAAAGGTGCCTGATTTGCGATTACATCGTCTTCGCTGAAATCAAAAAGCTCAGCAAAGTTTTCGATAAAATCGATTGTTGAGCGGTGGTTAACCACTACACCCTTTGGCACACCCGTGGAACCGGATGTGAAGTTGCAATAAAGAGGATCGATATCACAAGCAAACTCCCTGTTAATAATAAGTGTTTCTTCGTCTATATCGCTTTTTATATCATCCAAATCGACGATTCTAAAAGAAGCCTTTTTTGCTGCATCCGCAAGTTTTTCTTCCTGTTCTTTGTACAGCTCATTTCTTGTTACCACAAATTCCGGCTGCAATACGTTTAAAATATTTTCGATTCTCTCCTTTGGAAATGTAGGATCGATTAAGCAATAAAAACCGCCCGCATAAACAATACCCATAAAAAGCTCAAGTGTCTCAACGGATTTTTCCATAAAACAAGCAATAGGTCTTCCTTTTATTCTTTCCGAAGAAAAGTAAGAACCGATTTCTTTGGCTTTTTCAATGTATTGTTTGTATGTATGCTTTGTCTTATCGTCAATAAGCGCAAGTTTATCGGGATACTTGGTTGCAGCATCCTCCAAGTAATCCAATATATTTGATATGTTCATTTTCAAATCTCCTAAAGAATAGTTAATTAAGTTCGATTATTTTAAAATCTCCATAAATTTAGATGCATTGGCCTCAGTATCCTTAAATACCGCCGATCCCGCAACGATTACATTTGCGCCGGCATCCAAAATTTCTCTAACATTTTCAAGGGTTACGCCACCGTCTACTTCAATGTCGGTATCAAGTCCGCGCTCATTTAACGTAGAACGAAGCTTTTTGATTTTATCCGTGCAATAAGAAATGTATTTTTGACCTCCGAAGCCCGGATTCACGCTCATTATAAGAATCATGTCGCATTTTTCAAGAACATATTCAATCGAACAAAGAGGCGTTGCCGGATTGAGGGCAACGGCAGCCTTACATCCAAGGTCTTTGATTGCCTGCAATGTTCTGTCGAGATGTGTGCAAGCTTCAGCATGAACCGTGATTATGTCTGCACCGCTGTCTTTAAAGTCTTTTAAATATCTGTCCGGTGCGTCAATCATAAGATGCACGTCAAAAACTCGATTTGTAGCCTTTCTGATGGATTTGATAACCGGCAT
>CACZQX010000210.1 GCA_902783445.1 uncultured Lachnospiraceae bacterium | reverse complement strand
TGGAATACCCGCCTGCTTTGCCGCCGCGCACACGGTCATCGGATTGTCTCCGGAAATAACCTTTATTTCAACATCGTTTTCGCTGAAATATTTAAATGTTGAACGAGCATTTTCTCTTACAGGATTTGTAAAAAGCACAAGTGCAATTGGTTCAACACCTCTTATATCGTTACCCAATGTGTCGTTGCATTTTGCATAAACAAGCACACGATTGCCTTCTTGCATGTATTTTTCAACAATCGGAGCATAGGATCTGTAACCATTTCTTATAACGAAATCCGGAGCGCCGAAAACATAACTGTCATTTTCACCGAAACTCAAAGCACTGAATTTGGTTTCTGAAGAAAATCCTTGTATTCTCACCGCTTTTTTGGATTTTCTGACATTAACATAGTAGCCTTGGAGAGCCTCCATTGTCTGATTATCGTTTGACATATTAAGGGCAAAATCGGCAATCTGCAGATTTATTTCATCCGCTCCTTCGGGAGTAATTGCAAAATCCACGGAAGGTTTTCCGTTTTCATCCTTTGTAAGAGGAATAACTCCGGCAACTTTCATTGTGTTTTCGGTTATCGTTCCCGTTTTATCGACACAAAGTACATCGACTCTTGCAAGAGTCTCGGTACATTTCAAATCCTGAACAAGGGTTTTTTTCATTGCAAGACGGCCGACACTGACTGCCAAAGCTATACTTGTAAGCAAATATAAGCCTTCCGGAATCATACCGATAATGGCCGCCGTTGTATTTTCCACACCTTCTTTAACGGAAAGGCCAAGGATTTCGGTCTGTCTGTAAAAAAGCATAATTCCGATAGGAATAACCGCAATACCTATAATATAGAGAAGTCTCGTAAGAGACTGCATCATCTTAGGTTGGTCTTTCTTCTTTGTCTTTTTTGCTTCTATTGTAAGTTTTGAAACATAGCTGTCCTCACCAACGTGTGTGAGCATGGCCCTGCATTCGCCTGAAATTATGAAGCTTCCCGAAAGAAGCTGGTCGTTTGGACCTTTTGTGATTTCATCGGATTCTCCCGTTATCAAAGATTCGTTAACCTGAACCTCTCCGCGAAGAATAACCGCATCGGCATAAATCTGGTTGCCGCTTTTAAATACAACCACATCATCCTTAACAACGTCATTTGTGGGAATAATATATCCTTTACCGTCCCTTATTACCGCTGCTTTGGACTGTGCCATAATTGCAAGGCTGTCCAATTTTTTCTTGGAAATAAGCTCTTGCACGATACCGATTATGGTATTAAAGAAAATTACAAGCAAAAATACGAGTTCATCAAATGAACCCACCAAAATAAGAAGCACCGCAAGTGCTATAAAAAGCATATTAAAAAAAGTAAAAATATTTTCTAAAACAATCTGTTTAACCGTCTTTGTAGGCGCCTCAACCGGATTATTCACAAGGCCTCTTCTGTACCTTTCTCTAACCTGACCTTCAGACAAGCCCGTAGACGCAATATCGAAAGATGCGTCAGCTGTTTGCATACAATAAACCACCTTTTATCAAATTTAACGTTTATTATACATCATATAATAACTTTTTTCCACAAGCCCTTTATTTTTTCTACCCATTTTAAAAGCTATATGCTATACTGTTAGATAGATTGGTAATCGGCTTTAATATGGCTGGCAACGGTGGGTTGGCAGCCAAACTTTTGTTTAAAGCCTTCATGGAGGAATATATGAATATAATTGGTTTTGATAATGACAAATACCTTAAAATGCAGTCAGAACACATTAAAGAAAGAATCGGTCAGTTCGGAGGTAAGCTCTATTTGGAATTCGGCGGAAAACTTTTTGATGATTTTCACGCTTCAAGAGTTCTTCCGGGCTTTAAACCCGACAGTAAAATAAATATGCTTGTTCAATTAAAGGACGAAGCGGAAATAGTTATCGTTATTAATTCCGGCGATATAGAAAAAAACAAGGTCAGAGGCGATTTGGGGATCACATATGATACCGACGTGCTAAGACTTATTGATGCTTTCAGGGAATACGGTCTTTTTGTGGGCAGCGTTGTTATAACAAGATATACCGATGCTCCTCGTATCGAAGCATACAAGAAAAAACTCGAGTCTTTGGGACTCAAAGTATATCGTCACTATCCTATAGCCGGATATCCTTCAAACATTCCTTATATTATAAGCGATGAAGGTTTCGGCAAAAATGAATATGTAGAAACATCAAGAAAACTTGTGGTTATTACCGCCCCGGGTCCGGGCAGCGGCAAAATGGCCACATGCCTTTCTCAGGTTTATCATGATAATAAACGCGGAATCAAATCAGGATATGCTAAATTCGAAACATTTCCTATTTGGAACATTCCTCTTAAGCACCCGGTTAATCTTGCCTACGAAGCGGCAACGGCAGACTTAAACGATGTCAATATGATTGATCCTTTCCACTTGGAAGCTTACGGAAAAATGGCCGTTAACTACAATCGTGACGTTGAAGTCTTCCCTGTTTTGAATGCTATGTTTGAACAGCTCCTGGGCAGTTCACCATACAAATCTCCAACAGATATGGGTGTTAATATGGCCGGCAATTGCATTATTGATGATGATGCTGTTTCAAATGCGTCAAAACAAGAGATAATCAGAAGATACTACGCCATTATGTGTCAAAGCCGCCAAGGTGATGCCGATAACGAGCAAATAGCCAAACTGGAAATCCTCATGCAGCAGGCAGGCATTTCCATTTCAGATCGTCCGGTTATTGCGGCAGCCAATACAAAAGCCGAACTTACGGGCGACCCTGCGGTTGCAATCGAGCTTCCGTCGGGCCAAATCGTTACGGGCAAAACAAGTTCTCTACTTGGCGCAAGTTCCGCTATGCTTTTGAATGCACTTAAAGTACTTGCGGGAATCGATGATTCCGTTGAGCTTATTTCACCTAAAATTATTGAGCCTATACAGGATTTAAAGGTTAATCATCTCGGCAATCACAATCCGAGACTTCATACAGACGAGCTTTTGATTGCTCTTTCAATTTGTGCTGCAACAGACCCAAATGCAGAGCTTGCTATGCAGCAAATCGAAAAGTTGGAAGGTTGCGAAGTTCACTCAAGCGTTATTCTTTCACAGGTTGATTCAAATGTGTTCAGAAAACTTGGCGTTAATTTGACATGCGAACCTGTATATCAAACAAAGAAACTTTATCACAGATAATTTAAACAGCCACATTTTGTGGCTGTTTTTGTTATAAAACATGTATATTATTATAATCGGAGGTTAAAATGGCAAATTACAAGGATTTACCTATTGTAACAATCTTGGACAGTTGCGAGCTTTGCGCAAAAGGCTGCGACGGTTTTGTTTCAAAGTCCGAGAGTGGTATGGAAACATACAAATCCGTTGGCTTTTGGTACAACAGATATTATTTTCACGACACTTGCGAAGAAGAGTTTTTAAAATCTTTGGATGAAATCAAATCAAAAGTCAAAGATGGCTACCCATTTCTTCTTTGCTATGAAAGGAACGATGAAAATGCCTTTTTTGACAAGCTTTTGGTTAAAAACGGTTTTATGCTCTTGTTTACTCAAAGCGGAATGAATATCAAGTTAGAGGATTTTAATGCAAATTATGACAGCTCCTCTATCAAATTAATTACAAAAGATGAGCTTAAAAGCTGGTCGGAGGTTGTGGCAAAAGCTTTTGACAAACCATATGAAGACGAATGTTTCTTTGCCATGATGAATGCAAATGACGATAATGCCAAATTTTATGCCTATTATGAGGACGGCAAAATGGTGGGAACCACTCTTACTTATCTTAAAGACGGTGTTTTGGGAATACACGAAGTATCCGTTCTTCCCGAATATCAAAGAAAAGGCATAGCAAGAAATCTTATTGCAAAGGCTCTTTTGGATGCAAAAGCATCCGGCGCAAAATACGCAAGCCTTCAAGCTTCTCCTACGGGAAAACTTTTGTACGAAAGCATGGGATTTGAGTTGATTAACGAAATCCAAAATGTGGTATTGAGACCGAAAGAATAATAAAAAAGCAGGTTAAAACCTGCTTTTTATTATTTTCTTTTGGAATAGCTTTCCAAATAAAATTTTCTCATTGCTTCGCAATCATCTTTATCAAGTTCCAAACTTATGGCTTTTGCATCCGTATAAGCCTTGCAAATGGCCGCCTTTTCAATAAGCATTTTCAAGGCTGTTGCATCATCGGCTTCTTTAGCTTTTAATATACAGCCAAAGTCTTCAACCATTGTGGCATCCGTTTTATCAAGCATCACTTTTATGGCTTTTGTATCAAGAGGGCAACTTTCAAGTCTTCTTCCAAGCATTTGAGCCATGTCATCCAGCTGCGCATTAAAGCCGGATGTTTTTGAAAGCTTTAAAAGCTGAGGATTAGAAAAAGTAAGGAGATTTTTAAATTCCGACAAATCTCCACGCAAGGATTTGGCAAGTTTGTCCTTTGACAAATCCGTCTCTTTTGTATCTCCGATAAATTCTTCAACATTTTGTTTGCAAACTTTCTCCAAAGATACAGCCATATTAATAGCTTCTTCTTTGTCTTTTGCGCAAATCAAAACTCCGTGGGAACGCATCAAAACCACCTTTGCGCCGTCCTTTAAGGCTTTCTCCACATTATCCGCAAGTTCGTCTGTTCCCGGAGATGCATATTCGGCTATCTCAATTTTCCCAAGGATTCGCGCATCTTCATCCGACATTTTAAGGCTGTGATATTTTTCAAGTCCCACTGCCGTAGCAAAGATTTGATGGGTGTGAATGCAAAAATTCACATCAGCAAATACTTTCATTGCCGCAATATGGATTTTCATTTCGCTTGATGGCTTTCTTTTTCCCTCAAAGCTCCCGTTTTCTATATTCAGCAAAGGAACATCTTCGCCGGTCATATTATCATAAGCCAAGCCGCTTGGGGAAATTGCCATTGTATTTTCATCTACTCTTATACTGATATTTCCCCAGGTTCTGGCAACAAGTCCCAATTTTAGGAGTTGTCTGCCACAATTGGCCACTTCGTTTTTTATTTCGTCTACTGTCATCCTATTTTATCTCGGCATGAATCTCCTGAAGAGATTTAACACCGATTATTCCTTCCTGTTTAACAACCTTAAGGCCTTCCGCTGCCGCTCTGGCCGCTGCCATGGTTGTAAAATACGGTACACGGTTTTTAACGGCTGTTTTTCTTATATAGCTATCATCAAAGACTTTGTTTACACCTGCAGGTGTGTTAATAACAAGCTGAATCTGCTTATTTGTAAGAGCATCCACAATATTTGGTCTGCCTTCCTGCATTTTAAATATTTTTTCAGCCGGGATACCCGCATCCTTTATCATTTCGTATGTTCTGCCCGTTGCAAGGATTCTAAATCCCAAAGCATTGTATTCTTTTGCAATATCAACAAGTTCAGGTTTTGACTCATCATTAACGCTGAAAAGCACGGTACCTTCCTGAGGGATAACCGTCTGTGTAGCTTCCTGAGCTTTGAAAAATGCTTCGCCGAAGTTTGGTGCAAGGCCCAAAACCTCACCGGTTGAACGCATTTCAGGTCCGAGTACCGGATCCACTTCAGGGAACATATTAAATGGGAATACCGCTTCCTTAACACCGCAGTGATTATACTGTTTCTCTTTAAGTTCAGGCACAGGTGATTTTTCACCGGTAAACTCTCTTGTCATAATCTGAGTAGCTATCTGAACCATCTGAATATTGCATACTTTCGAAACCAAAGGCACGGTTCTTGATGCTCTCGGGTTTGCTTCCAAAACATAAACCGTATCGTTTTCAATTGCATACTGCATGTTCATAAGACCTTGAACATTCATCTCTACGGCAATTTTTCTTGTATATTCCTTGATTGTATCCAAATGTTTCTTTGATATATTCTTTGACGGTAAAATACAAGCCGAGTCACCGGAATGAATACCCGCAAGCTCGATATGTTCCATTACCGCAGGTACAAAAGCATGTTCTCCGTCACTAATAGCATCCGCCTCACACTCAAGAGCGTGTTTTAAGAAACGGTCGATAAGAATAGGTCTGTCAGGTGTTACACCGACTGCTGCCGCCATATATTCTTTAAGCTGATCAGGAGTGTGTACAACTTCCATACCGCGGCCGCCAAGTACATATGACGGTCTTACCATTACCGGATAGCCGATTCTTTCGGCAATAGCCAAAGCACCTACAACATCAATGGCCATGCCTGCTTCAGGCATAGGAATTTCAAGCTTATCCATCATTGCGCGGAAGAGATCTCTGTCTTCGGCCATATCAATAACTTCCGGAGTAGTACCAAGAATGTTAACTCCGTATTTTTTAAGCTCTGCCGCAAGGTTAAGCGGTGTCTGTCCACCAAATTGCGCAATAACTCCTACCGGATTCTCTTTATGATAAATACTGAGTACATCTTCAAGTGTTAGAGGCTCGAAATAAAGCTTGTCCGATGTATCATAGTCTGTTGAAACCGTTTCAGGGTTACAGTTAACAATGATTGTTTCAAAGCCTAGTTTCTTAAGAGCAATTGCCGCATGTACGCAACAATAGTCAAATTCGATACCCTGGCCGATACGGTTAGGACCGCCGCCAAGAATCATTACTTTCTTTTTGGAATCCGATACAGGACTCTCATCTTTTGCATTATATGTGGAGAAGTAGTAGTTTCTGTCTTTTGTTCCGCTGACATGAACTCCTTCCCATGCTTCTTCCACACCAAGCTCTATACGTTTGTTTCTTACATCTTC
>CACZQX010000209.1 GCA_902783445.1 uncultured Lachnospiraceae bacterium | reverse complement strand
TCAATATTATTTATTAAATCGTTTTCAATCCCCAGTTTCTTAATATGACTAATCATAATGCCTATGCCCGGAGCGCCCGAACAATATCCATTCATGTAAGAATCCGGTGGATATTTTCTCAAATCAGGCCAAGTTCCAAGTTTTTCATTGTATTTAACATACATTGAATATTCAAAATCAAGGGCCTCTTTCGCCGCATCCGCATATTTATCATCCGAAAGAATAAGTGAAGCCCCATAGAGACTCTCGGCGATTCCCGCCAGTCCATGGCCCGCACCGCTGATAGGTCTTTGTTTTCCGGCTAAAGGCATCCAAAGCTTCTTTCCTTTATAATCCAAGCTTTTCACAGCCAAAAGTCTGTCCGCTATTGTTTTTATTATCTCTTTTTTGCCTTTATAATAATCAAAGCGGCAAAGCACCGACAGCAAACCCGCAAGCCCCGATAGGCGGTCGGGAGCGCCGTAAGGATTAAAATCGCTTTTTTCCAAAAATTCATCAAAACATTTTCTGATATTATCTATTTCTTTTAAGTTTACATAACTATTTATAAGTTCGACTGCCGTTATAACTCCGGCAATTCCAACAGATTCTCCCAAAGTCGGAGAATATCCAAACTCGAAGTTATGCCTGCGCAGATAGTCAAAGCCACGAGAGAGCTCATTTATTGCTTCGTTAATAATATTATTTGCAATAGTTTTAAGCTTCTCATCCTCGGACACGGATGAACAAGCAGCGGCAAACAATGCGATTCCCGCAAGTCCGTCCGTTAAACCCATGTCGCAAAAGCGAAATGAAAAGTCCATTTGTTCTATGTAGCTCCATAACATCCTGCCGCTTTCGGCTTCGATTCTTATATCATAAATCTTGTATAAAAGCTTTATTGCTTCATTTAATGCATCGCTTTTATCCAAGGTTTTTTCGTCTTTTTCCGGCCTTACAGGCTTTTCTCTTTCATACTCTTTAAGTTCTCTCGGATATTGTTTTATGGCACGTTCAAGAAGCGCAAGATCGAATTTTTCGTCTTTTTCCCCCAATAAATTCAAATTATCAAGGGCATGTTCGATAGCCGACTTCTCGGCGCAATCCAAAACCATTTCCCGGCCGTCGGAAAAGAGGCTTTTACTATCCGCATAAGTATAAACATATGGAATATCACCGCGTTTTAACTGCTCAATTTCCGATTTTATCATTTTTTCATAATCGGGGCGGATGTTATTGGAAAAGATTTTAAATAAAATCTCTTCTGCCTTAGCTTTGTTTTCCTCGGATGACAAAGCCGAATAATGGTAGAGTTTTCTCATATAATTCGCATAAGCTTGGCTTTGCTTTAAAAGTATTCTTACAGGTATTTTCCCGGGTAATGCCTTTATCATTTCCATAAGTTCATCGCGATTATCCAAAGCTCTTTTGTAAACGGCTTTATAACCTTCCTTAAACTCATCAAGATAGTAAATAACCGGCAATATTTTACCGTCTGTTTCAGGCAAGCATCCTTCATCTTCGCAATTCATAAGGATACTTAATTCTCGCCCTTTGGGACTACACGGTAAAAGAGCCGAAAGATAAGGCGAAGCGTTTTTAAGATCGATTAATTCTCCGTGTCTTATCCTGGATTCTTCGTTTATCATAATCGGCGAAATAACAGTTTCAAGATCCAAAATATAAGGTTTAATGCCATGGCATGTTATATTTTCAACATGCATATCCGTACTTCCCATTATCTTACAGAAAGCTGTCAATCCTCCGAGTGCATAACAAAACTTCTTTGCGTCCTTTTCCCCTTTTGGACGAATCTTCTCGATATATTCGCAAAATCCATAATCGGAACCGAAGGCTATAGATTTTGGAATGCCTACAAATTCCGAAAAATATTTTGAAGCCAAATCATAGATATATTCGTCACCCCTCATATCATGAGGCTTGTATACAATCGGTCCGGCATCGGTAAATAAAACGGCCACACTTCTGCCATGGTTATGTGTATCACCTGCGGACATTTTAACATCAAGAATTTTGCCCACTCTCTTTCCGGCTGTCAAATAATCACTTATTTCTTCACGCTTTTCATCCAGTCTTGAAAGCATCTCAAAAAACGCCTCCGTCACAGACGAGAGGCGCAATTGTAAAATACTTTTAAGCGGCCCCGGAAGTGATTCAAGCGAGAAGTCTGACGATGCTCCTTTTGCAAAAAACATCGTCAGAGTGCTTCGCGTTACCGTTTCCGTAATTGTTTCAAGAGTTTTCTTGAATTCTTTGTATACATTATTTTCCAACATATCTGCATATGCTGACTTTTTTAAACGTTTCAGTTCTTTTTCGGTGTATGTATCAAATATCACTTTTTCCCCTCAAGCAGTCTGTTTTCTCGGTCCCGATGTATAAGAAAGATTTCTTTTAATCATCGTGAGTGCACAATCTGCCTTCGTCATCTTCTTCCTGACCGTTATGTCCATACACTGCACTGCTGATAGCTTCAAGTGC
>CACZQX010000208.1 GCA_902783445.1 uncultured Lachnospiraceae bacterium | reverse complement strand
GCTTGCAACGGAAGAATTTCCGGATTTCGATGTGGCTCAAAGAAGTGCCGTATCCATTGCAAGACGTATTCAAGATCCTTTGGCGGAGCTTGTTAAAATCGATCCGAAATCAATCGGTGTAGGTCAATATCAGCATGATATGAATCAGAAAAAGTTGGACGATGCTTTAACAGGCGTTGTGGAGTCTTGCGTTAACAAGGTGGGCGTCGATCTTAATACGGCATCACCGAGCCTTTTGGAATATATTTCCGGTATATCAAAAGTTCTTGCAAAAAATATCGTTGCATACAGAGAAGCAAACGGTTCTTTCAAAGACAGAAGAGAGCTTCTTAAGGTTTCGAAACTTGGCCCGAAGGCTTATGAGCAGTGTGCCGGATTTATGAGAATATTGGGAGGTAAAAATCCTCTCGATTCCACGGGTGTACATCCGGAAAGCTACGAAGCCACGGAAAAACTTCTTAAAAAACTCGGATTTTCCGACGAAACCGTTGCCAAGGGCGGCGTAATAGGCTTAAGCCTTATGATTAAAGACTACAAACGTCTGGCAGAGGAGTTGGGAATCGGTGAAATCACCCTTCGCGATATTGTAAAAGAGCTTGAAAAACCGGGTCGCGATCCTCGTGAAGATATGCCGAAACCGATTCTTCGTTCCGATGTTTTGGAAATGAAAGACTTAAAAGAAGGAATGGTGCTTAAAGGTACCGTAAGAAACGTAATAGACTTCGGCGTTTTTGTGGATATAGGCGTACATCAGGACGGCCTTGTTCATATATCTCAGATTACCGACAGATACATAAAACATCCTTTGGATGTGGTGAAAATCGGCGATATTGTTGATGTCAAAGTATTAAGTGTGGATCTTGCAAAGAAAAGAATTCAGTTGACAATGAGAGATATCTGAGTATAACATATAAAAGAGCATGCAGATTTTTGCATCTGGAGGATATATGAAGACAAGAATTATTGCGGGACTTGCGTTTGTGGGTCTTACAGCCTTTTGTTTTCTCTTCGGAGATATAACTAGGTTGGCTTATATTATATTTGTGGCTTGGGTATCATGTCATGAAATGGTTTCCCAGACCAAAAAAGCGAAAAAGGGTATATCTGTTTGGCAAGGTTACGCATTTATTATTCTTTTTGCTTTGGTAGACATTTTCAAAATAAAATTTGATTTTATGTTCTACGGGCTTTTGGTAATAATGATGTTATCATTTGTGGAAAAGATACTTATAAAACGTAACATGACCATGGAAGAGCTGTTTATTTCAATGGGTGTTTGCCTTTATCCGGTGGCGCCTATTATGATGATTTTCCATATATGTTGCGTAAAAGGCATGTATTGGCCGATTATGATAGTCCTTCCTTTTGTGGCGGTTGTATTTAACGACAGCGTTGCTTTGGTAAGCGGGATGCTTTTCGGTAAACACAAAATGGCACCTCATATCAGTCCGAAAAAGACAATTGAAGGCTTGATTGGTGGACTTATTGCCGGAGTTATCGGCGGTGTCTTTGTTTATTTGTTATTCTTCTATTGCGGATGGGATACACCGAATCTTGCATTTTGCGTAGTGGCGGCACTTGTGGCATCCATTGCGGGTGTTTTCGGAGATTTGGCGGCTTCTGCCATCAAGAGGGATATTAATGTAAAAGATTTTGGAAAAATTATTCCTGGTCACGGCGGTATGCTTGATCGTATCGACAGCTCAATGTTTGCCATTGCGGCTGTTTATATAGCATTTCATGTGGGCGAATTATTCGCATAATTAATAAGATTTTGTTATCAAAACAATCAAAATAATTTGCATTTCTTGCAATTGTTTTGATTGTTTTTTTATTTAAAATCTGATAATATTAGCATAATCAGTTAAATATTTAAACAAATGGTGCTGATGGCGCTTGAAAGCGCTTCATTCAGGTAAAAGGGAAGCGGGTTCAAATCCCGCACGATCTCGTCACTGTAAGCCGGAGAGCTTTGCATTGTCCACTGAGAAATCGGGAAGGCGCAAAAGCTTTGTGAAAGCAAGTCAGGAAACCTGCCGTTTGTTGGTCGGAAAAAGTATTTTTCAAATCACGAGGAATTGATTAAGACCGGCGCAATAACTTTTGCGCAGCAGCTTATGTTAAAAGTAAGCATGTGTTTTTTGAGGTTCTTTTGTCTTTTGATAAAAGAATTTTTTTTGATTTATTATGGGACTGATATGTATATTTTGGTTTCTGACGATAGAGGAAGAATATGCGGGGATTTATATTCGAAGGATTCGTCAGGGGAAAGGAAAGGTTGAAAATGAAGAAGATTTTGGTAATGATTATGACACTCATGTTGGCGTCTGTATTTGTTATCGGCTGTGATTCAAAGACAAATGAGGAGCCGGACGGACCGGGTGCGGAGATTGATTTGGATCAGGCAGCAGCAGATGAAGTTGCGGCACTTATTGATGCAATCTATGTTCAGGAATGGACAGAAGATACGGAAGCTCAGTGTAAAGCAGCAAAAGAAGCTTGGGACAAATTAACTGATGTTCAGAAAGAATTGGTTGAAGGTGAATTTGCAGATCCTGACTATTTCGGAAGAGATACCGGTGATGCATCAAAAGACGATCCTTTAAATCAGGATAACATTGGCGAAAACGAAATTTTGGTAGTAAGTTTCGGTACATCATTTAACGATAGCAGAGCAGAAGATATCGGCGGAATTGAAAAAGCAATTGCAGCAGCAAATCCTGATTGGTCGGTTAGACGTGCTTTCACAGCTCAGATTATCATTAACCACGTTCTTGCACGTGATGGCGAATCAATCGATAATGTAGCTCAGGCCCTTGATCGTGCGGTTACAAACGGTGTTAAGAACCTTGTAATTCAGCCGACACATCTTATGCATGGTGCTGAATATGACGAACTTGTAGCAACTTTGGATACATACAAAGATAAATTTACATCCGTAAAAGTTGCTGAACCTCTTCTTGGTGAAGTAGGTGCGGATGCTACGGCTGTTAATGCGGATAAAGAAGCGGTAGCAAAAGCAATCACAGCCGAAGCTGTAAAATTAGCAGGTTTTGACAGCCTTGATGCCGCAAAAGAAGCAAGTACGGCATTTGTATTTATGGGTCACGGTACAAGCCACACAGCTAAAGTTTCATACTCACAGATGCAGAAACAGATGGAAAATTTAGGCTATGCAAACGTATTTATCGGAACGGTTGAAGGTGAACCTGAAGAAACAGCATGCGAAAACGTAATCGAAGCCGTAAAAGCAGCAGGCTACAAAAATGTAGTTCTTCGTCCGCTTATGGTTGTAGCAGGCAATCACGCTAACAACGACATGGCAGGCGATGATGCTGATTCATGGAAGAGCATGTTTACGGATGCAAAAGCATTTGATAAGATTGATTGCCAGATCGAAGGTCTTGGAAGAATTGCTGATGTTCAGGCCTTATATGTAGCACATACAGCAGATGCAATGGCAAAATAATATTTACAAAGGTAAAGTAATATGAAAAAAATAATAGCCTTGCTGGCAATGATTGCAGCTCTCACTCTTTGCGTGGGATGTGAAGGAAAAGATGCCGCAAATGGCGACAATTCACAGGCGCAAACACAAGAAGAGAGCAAAAAAGAAGCATTGCTTGAAGACGGAACATATACGGTTGATTTTACAACCGACAGCTCAATGTTCCATATAAATGAAGCTTTAAACAATAAGGCAACTCTTACCGTAAAAGACGGCGAAATGACGGTACATATAACCCTTGCCGGCGACGGGATAGTTAATCTTTTTGTAGGTACTGCGGAAGATGCTCAAAAAGAAGGAGCAAAAATTTTAGAGCACACCGAAGATGTTGTGACATATGATGACGGTACAACAGAAACAGTGTATGGCTTTGATGTACCTGTAAGCGTATTGGATGAAGAATTCGATCTTGCTTTAATCGGTAAAAAAGCTAAGTGGTACGATCACAAAGTTAAGGTTTCAAATGTGGTGGAAGAGACGCAAACTTCCGAAAACTAACAGCTGATTATTAAAAAAAGCGCATGTCAAAAGATATGCGCTTTTTTGTTTGATGATTCTTTACAAAAGATATGGTCGGATGTATTTGTAATTGTAAATAAAGCAAGTTAGTGCTATTATAGGTATAGTTTTTATGAAAAATGAGGCTGTTAAAAAACAGTGATTTGTCGGTTTAATTTAGTATATTAACAATTGAAGGGAGTTTCGATATGAATTATCGAATGATAAGCTATATCATAAGTCGTGTGCTTTTTATCGAAGCATTGCTTTTGATAGTGCCTTTGCTTGTATCCTTGTATTATAAAGAAAACGCATTGGGATTTTTGGTTGCCATTGCGGCAGCAGTGCTTGTGGCAGCGGTTCTTTCCATTCCAAAGCCGAAAACAAAGGCCTTTTTCTCAAAAGAAGGTTTTATATGCGTCGGTATTTCTTGGCTTGCCATGTCCTTTATAGGTGCCATACCTTTCGTGGTAAGCGGCGATATACCGAATTATATAGATGCATGGTTTGAAACGGTATCCGGTTTCACCACAACAGGTTCAACAATTCTTACGGATGTTGAAGCAATGGGCATGGGAATGCTTTTTTGGCGAAGCTTTACCCATTGGATAGGCGGTATGGGAATTCTTGTATTTATGATGGCAATCATTCCTATGTCCAACGAGTATTCAATGTACATAATGCGTGCCGAGGTTGCGGGCCCGACTGTTGGTAAACTGGTACCGAAGGCCAAAAAGACAGCAAGAATTCTCTATATTTCATACTTCATACTTACGGCATTGGAAATAATCTTCTTAAAAGCCGGCGGAATGGGCCTTTACGACAGCGTTGTACATTCCTTTGCAACGGCCGGAACAGGTGGATTCGGTGTTAAGAATCTAAGTATCGGAGCTTTTGACAGCGGATACATACAAATGGTTATAGGCATTTTTATGTTGCTCTTCGGTATAAACTTTAACTTGTATTTCTTCTTGTTTGTGGGTAAGATTAAAAACTTCTTCCAAAACGAAGAGCTTAGAGTATACCTTGTGCTTATTGCTGCGGCTACTGTTATTATAGGCTTTAACATTCACGGAATGTATGATTCCGCATCGGAAACATTCAGACATGCCTTTTTCCAAACATCGTCCATAATGACCACTACCGGTTTTTCCACGGTTGATTTTAACACCTGGCCGGAACTGTCAAAAACAATACTCTTTATGCTTATGTTTGTGGGCGGTTGTGCCGGAAGTACGGGCGGCGGTCTTAAAGTATCGCGAATACTTATTATTGTTAAAAGCGCAATTTGCGAAGTTAAGAGAATGCATCATCCGCGCTCTGTCAATTATGTCAGAATGGAAGGACACAGGGTGCCGGATGCGGTTGTAAGATCGACACTTTCTTATTTCGGACTTACTTGCCTTATATTGATTGCGGGATTTGTAATTGTTTCGATAGATAATAAAGACTTTACCACCAGTGCCACATCTGTGGTCAGCTGCTTTATGAATATTGGGCCTGGACTTAATCTTACGGGACCGGCGGGTAACTTTGCCGTCTTTTCCTATCTGTCCAAGATAGTATGTACGGTGCTGATGTTGCTTGGACGTCTGGAAATATTCCCGATACTATTACTTATATTCCCTAAGACTTGGAAGAGAAGATAATATTCTTTGCAAAACAAAAGGGCGACATTTTGAACAGTCGCCCTTTTTAAATGCTTTTTATTTTTTACGTTTTCCTACAAACGGCATATCCCATTCGCTTAAATCAGTGTGTAACAACTGATGTGATTTGTGAGATAACGGTTTCTGGAAATAGTCATCATAAGCTTTGATAACCGATGGATTTTCGTGTGAAAATCTAAGCGGATTGTTTTTATCCAAACTATAAAGGTTTTCGGCACGTACATCGGCAAGTTCAACGCCATCGCAGATAGGCTGTCCGCCACCGCCTGCGCAACCACCCGGACAAGCCATAACTTCTACAAAGTCGTAATGAGCTTCACCGGATTTGATGCGTTCAAGAAGCTTTCTTGTATTTCCAAGTCCGCTTACAACAGCGCCTCTAACTTTATTTCCCGCAATTTCTATTTCTGCTTCTTTAATACCGTCCATACCGCGAACCACGCTAAATGCGTCTGGATCAGGATTCTTACCTGTAATAAGATAGTGAACGCTACGAAGAGCAGCTTCCATAACACCGCCGGTTGCACCGAATATTACAGCAGCACCGGAGCCTACGCCAAGAGGTGCATCAAATTCTTCTTCAACCAAAAGCTCAGGAATAATCTGATCTGCTTTGATGATTCTTGCAACTTCTCTTGTGGTCAAAACAAGGTCAACGTCTTGTCCCGCACCCGCATCATTCATGTTTGGAAGTTCACATTCGTGTTTCTTTGCCGTACAAGGCATGATTGAAACCGAGAAAATGCGCTCAGGATCAACACGAAGTAAATCAGCGTAGTAAGATTTTGCAACTGCACCAAACATCTGCTGAGGTGATTTTGCAGTAGAGATTTGCGGTACGATCTCAGGGAATTGAGATTTTGCAAATCTTATCCAACCCGGACAGCAAGATGTAAACATAGGCCATTTATAATCTTCTTTATGAGTGAATTTTTCTAAAAATTCGCTGCCTTCTTCCATAATGGTAAGATCGGCCGTGAAGTTTGTATCGAATATATAATCAGCACCTGTTTTTCTTATTGCATTAACAAGGCGTTTGATAGTTGCCTTTTCGCGAGGAAGACCTATAGCTTCGCCCCATGCAGCACGAACAGCGGGAGCGATCTGAACGATAACAATCTTGTCAGGATCCGCCAAGGCGTCAAAGTAACGATCTGTGTCGTTTCTTTCGCGAAGAGCGCCTGTAGGACAGTGAGTAATACATTGTCCGCAAAGTGAACAAGCTGATTTTTCAAAGTCGATACCGCCCGCAACATCGATACTTGTTCTTCTACCGCTGCTTACGATATCCCAAATGTTAAGTCCCTGAACTTTGTCGCAAACCTGTACGCAGCGCATACATTTTATACATTTTTCCGACTCTTTTACAAGTGGAAGATAATGGTCCCAAGGACGTTTTTCCAATTCTTCGATGTAAGGAACTTCAATGATCCCCAAATCGTTGGCAACGCTCTGAAGCTGGCAGTTACCGCTTCTGATACATGTTGCACATTTATATTCATGTGTGGATAAGATAAGTTCAACGTTTGTTTTTCTTGCCGAACGAACCTTAGGTGTGTTGGTGTAGATATTCATACCTTCATCAACAACGTTGTTACATGCCGCAACCAAGTTGTCTTTGCCTTCGATTTCAACAAGACAGACACGACAGGCGCCTATTTCGTTGATGTCTTTTAAGAAGCAAAGTGTAGGGATTTTGAATCCTCCCTGTGCAGCGGCTTCAAGTATAGTAATTCCTTCCGGAACCTGAAGGGCTTTTCCGTTAATTGTAATATTTACCATTTGCTCTTGCGACCTCCTCTCAATACTCCGCATCCAAAGTGATCACATCTTAAGCAACGGGATGTTTCCTGCTTGATTTCTTCTTCGCTCATGCCGATTTCGACAGGATCGAAGTTTGTGATTCTTACATATGAAGGAGATTCTTTTAAGTGAATTCTTGCAGTCTTAACCTTGTTGTTAAGAAGCGGAAGAGGAATCTCAACATCCGAGGAAATTTCGTGGTGGAAACCTAAAAATTCGTCGATGTTTGCTGCGGCAATTTTACCTGCGGCAATAGCTTTTATAACCGTTGCCGGACCTGATACGCAGTCACCGCCCGCAAAAATGTTTTCAAAGTTGTGGCCGTTTACATGAGCGCACTCATCCGCAACAAAGAGTTTTCTCTTAATAGGAAGACCTGCCTGCTCAAAGTATTCGCTTTCCACATCCTGACCTACGGCGGCAAGAACTATGTCACATGGAATAAGTTCCAGCTTTTCGTCGGCTGTAACCGTACTTGGACGGCCGTCTCTGCCGTAAACACTACTCATTTGGTGCTCAACCCAAAGACCTGTGCAGTTTCCTTCCTCGTCTTTTTCTATTTTAATAGGAGCCTGAAGAGTCATAAGCTCAATACCTTCGGCCATTGCGCTTTCGATTTCTTCTTCCTGAGCCGTCATATCAAGTTTTCTTCTTCTGTAAACAAGTGCAACGGATTCGGCTTTTGCTCTGACAGCTGTTCTTGCACAGTCGATGGCAACATTACCGCCACCGATTACGGCAACGCGTTTGCCTTCCAAATCAGGGTATTTGCCATCACCGATTTCGCGAAGAAGATCAACGGCGGAGAATACACCTTTTGCATCCAAACCTTCGATGCCCAAGTTTTTGCCGGCCTGAGCGCCGATAGCGATATAGATTGCATCATATTCTCTGTGAAGCTGTTCGAGAGTGATGTCTTTTCCTACCGTTGTTTCATATTTTATTTCAATATTTCCCATGGAAAGAATTGCATCCAAATCCTGGTCGAGACGTTCTCTCGGGAAACGATAATTAGGAATACCGTAGCGTAACATACCGCCAAGCTTATTTTTGGATTCGAAAACAACAACTTTGTGTCCCATCTGCGCAAGGAAATAAGCTGCTGTCATACCGCTTGGGCCACCGCCGATAACGGCGATTGATTTGCCTGTGTTTTCGGCACATTTAGGTGTAGGAACTTTATCTGCCGAAATTTGATCAACGGCATATCTTTTTACACCTCTTATATTAATGGAAGAGTCAATCATGTTACGACGACATCTTCTTTCGCAAGGATGTTCACAAATCAGTGCGCATGCCGTAGGGAAAGGATTATCTTTTCTGATAAGATTAATCGCATCATCATATCTGCCTTGATTAACAAGTGCAACATAGCCCGGAACATCAACGTGTGCAGGACAAAGTTCAACACAAGG
>CACZQX010000207.1 GCA_902783445.1 uncultured Lachnospiraceae bacterium | reverse complement strand
ATCATCGCATCCCTTCTCCAGTATAAGACTCTCTATACGCGCACAAATCATAAACTCTTTTGTCTTCTGCGCTTTCTTTCCCGCTGCGATTTTTCCACAAAACGACTCTATATCAGCCTGTGTTTGTTCAACCTCGGTTCCAAACAATGAATTCCTTTTCAATCCGGTTTTGTCTTCGATGATCACCATTGAAACACCCATTCTTTCAAGTGTTTTGACCGTATATACAAAGTGTTCTGTAAGCCCACCGGTATCGCCATCAAATATGATAGGCTTTGTAGTAACCTCCATGATATCATCAATAGTTCTGAACCTCGAAGTCATGTCAACTAATTCTATATCAGGCTTTCCTTTTGCAGTAGAATCGCATAAAGAACTAATCCACATAGCATCAAACTGCCTAATTCCTCCATTTTCATTAACAGATACTTTTTCGGCAATCAGACCGGTAAGTCCGCTATGAGCTTCTATCGCTGTAGCTAATCCTTTTGTTTCGATCACTCTTCTCAGTCTGCCTCTTCTAAAATCAGGCGTTGACATTTCAAAACTGGCTCTTTTATCAAGAAGATCATACTTTTCAGAATGAGAATACGGATATTCTATGAGTTGTCCACCATATGAAGAAAGCACTTCGACGACCTCATCCCTTATTGGCTTTTGTCTGCCGGTTGTCCAGTCATCACCATGCACAACATAATCCGGTTTGTAACGAAGTAAATTCTTTTTATAGCTTAATGTATCCTGAGCAACGACTTTTGAAATACCTGAAATGTTTTCAAACATCAGTTTTCTTTCTTCATACGGTAATAGAGGGAATCTTTTATATGACATTACTACATCATCTTTTAAGATACCCACGATCAACTTGCCTAATTTCTCTGCTTTTCTAATTATTGAAATATGGCCGCTATGAATAATATCAGTCGAAAAAGACATATAAACAGTCTTATCTTCCAGATCACTCAACACTTTTTTAACCATTTTAAGGTCCTCCAAATTGTCTATTTCGCAACATAATCTATGTTTTACATCAACCGGTCTTATCAAGCATTTGTCCGAAATATCATTAAATGCGTTTTCAGCATAACAATTTCTTTCGTTTTTTTCGCAATACTCAACTATTGCATTTAACCAAAGAAGCCACTCGCTTTGCTTAAGGTTGTACAGAGCCTGTGCTGCAATTGGCTCATCCTTGATATCAATTGCAATTTTTTTGATATAACCATCTTGAACGTTTACTTTAAAATCCTTATTCAAAACGCTTTGCTCTGAACTTACTGCCATGCAGCTGAACTCGTTTGATGCTATTTCTTCCAATACAGATTCCTCAAAAACAAGATCACCGTGCATCAAAAGAATATCATCATCTTCTAGTAGATCTTTTGCGCAATAAATTGAATAAATATAGTTAGTAGTCTCATAATCAGGATTTTTCACAAAATGAATAGTAGTAGGTAAATCCAGAGTTTTACAATAGTCTTTTAAAACCTCTTCCAAATAACCTGTTGTCATAACAACTTCGTTGATGCCGATATCAGAAAGCAACTTTAGTTGTCTGCTGAGTATTGTTTCATTTGCAGATATTTCTGTCATGCATTTTGGGTGACACGAAGTATATTCGCCCATTCTGCTCCCTAATCCGGAATTTAAAATCAAAGCTTTCATAGTAACCTCTAAATAATATAAACAGCCCGTAAAGTGCCAAAAAATATTGCATATGTTGATTCGTATATGTTAACAAACATATTATTGAATTGCAAGTTTGAAACATACCCGTTCAGTCTCATATTACATGCTTTAAAACACCTTTTACCAATGCTTTAATAATCAGTAGTTAAACCAATTCTGCTTCTTGACTAGTGGCAATAAGTACCGGTTTCAAACCACATGTTCCTTTCTTTTTCGATACATAACGCCTGATGTGGAACTTCAACTTATCTCGTTTTAACCGTTCTAAATCCCTTTGTGTAGTGACGTTTTTATGACGGTCATGGCCGCATAATGTAACCATAGAGGGGTAAACGAATGCATGTGAGGTGGAGCATATGGGATAAACAAATTATTTTCATAGCCAATCGCCGCTCAAACGGCCAAACCACGGAAAAGCGGGACCGTCAAGTCCCGCTTTTCCATTCCCTTTTCTTTCTTATGTTCAGTTATCACCATTCTACGGCGCATGCCGAGAAACGCGGATAGATGGAAGCAGCCTCGTCCGCGCCTGCTTCCTGAACAGCGACCTTCATATAGAATCCGTCCTCCGTCGGGAAGAAGAAGTCAGTGCCGTACGAATATACTCCGTCTCCGAGGTCTTTGACTTCATCGGCTTCCACCTTGTCACTCGTGATGTAAGCAACTTCCTCATCATATTCTTTCTTGGTGAGGACATAACCGAACGCTATAGCT
>CACZQX010000206.1 GCA_902783445.1 uncultured Lachnospiraceae bacterium | reverse complement strand
TCCGCAGAGAACGAGAGCTATTCTTGCTAAAATGGTTGAGGATGGAATAGTTATTGCAGAAGGAGCAAATAAGAAAAGAAAATATCGATTGCAATAATTGAGCGATAAATATCTAATATGGAATAGAAGGAAATAATAACTTCTACAAAAGTATCCGGTTGCACTTTGGTTGCAAAAAGTTATAAAAAGCAAAAAAATTGCTGGAATAAGCGTAAAACCACAACAACATATAGCTATAAAAGAAAATCAATTTCGCAAGATATTGATGCCTTTCTAGAGATGGAGTAGAAAGCAATTCAATTAATAGTTCAATTATTCCGATGCCCACGATTTATTTTCTATGGTAAAAGCTATATGATTGGCGTGGGCATCGGAAACTTGTATTATGACCAATTCGATGTAAAGCCCAACGTTGGGAGTATGTTTAAACTTAGTAGCAGACCAAGTAGCCTTGCGTGATTTATCGTGCATTCATTTACTTGTTTATGATGTACTTTTTATTAAGTAGATATATATTAGTTATATTCGATATAAGTTTAAATCAGCATGAGGCAAAACCTTGCTATGCCTTAAAGGGCGTATCTCAGGATGATAATGTGTTACATTATGTGGCTATGGCGGTATTGCAAAAGGAATGGTTTTATGGAAAAATATAACTATGAAAACAGTTATAATAAGCGACTTGCATTTGGGGATTGACGACAAGTACGCGGAAACAATAAAAAACCGTCCCTTGTTGGTTAGCTTTTTGGAAAAGTTAATAAACGAAAAAGAAATTGATGAGCTGGTAATAAACGGTGATTTTTTCGACCAATGGGTATTGCCTGCGGACTATGAATGCCCGGATGATACGGATGCATTTTACAAAGCATGTGCAAAAAACAACGAAGAAGTTATGGATGCTTTTAAGGCTGTAATGAAAGCCGGAATTAAACTTGTGTATATTCCGGGAAATCACGATATGACAATGACCGGGGAAACTTTGGAAGATATATTGCCCGGAGTTGTGCAGGCAAGGGAAGGTGCAGGGCTTGGAAGCTATCGCACCGGAGAAAGAGGTGAAGTGCTTATAGAGCATTCCCACCGTTATGAGCTGTTTTGCGCGCCGGATTGTTTATCAAACAAAGAATTTATGGAATACGGCGAGCCAATGCTGCCTCTTGGTTTTTTCTTCAGCAAAATCGGTATGTCTTTGGTGGGTGACGGAAGTTTTGAAAATATGCCCGAAAACCCTATAAAAATAGCGGAAATCGAAAAACCGGCAAAGGATGCCCCGGACTATGACGCATACCTGTATTACAAGATTTGGTACGATGTGATAACGAGCATGTTCCCTGCGGAGAGGAATCCGGACGAGAAATTTGTAAAAGTTCGTGTAGACGGCTTTAAAGGGGATTTTAGCGTCAAAGACATATTGCCGGAAAAACATGCGGACGGAATATATGCAAAGCTATATAAAAACGTGCAGGGGCGTTGGGAAGAACTGCAGAAGTTAAACGGCGTAAAAAGCCCTGTGGACGTAAGGCATCACATTGAACATATAATAGACCAAAACGAGCGCATGTTGATTCCGAAGCGTCAGTATTTTGATGCGGATGAAAGTATAGATTTGGTTGTATTTGGACATTCCCATATCCCGATTTACAAAGAGTATGAGGGATATGGCAGAAAAAAGATATTTGTAAACGAGGGATCTTGGCTGGATATAAACTATTCAGCTCCGGATTATAAGGCGACATTTGCGCTTGTTGAATCGACGAAAGATGGGACAAATGCGAAGGTATACAAGTGTGAAATGAAAGGGGAAGAGCTCCGGTTCGTGGATATAACGGAAAAAATAAGCTGACCGGAGATGTAGAAGGGAAGAACAGATAACATAAGGATAAGAAAAATCAGGACAGCCTTAGTTGATTGAAAAAAAGTAGCACCTTCTGATATAATTAACATATCGGGGGGTGTTTTTTTGACTAAAAACAGAAGATGGGAAATAATCATAATAATTGCCATAGTTTTGGCTATCATATTACCGCAGATAGTGGGCACGACATATGTGAGCGATTCCAATGCCCCTGTGGGCGATGATGGATATATTTCCACAGATAAGACATTTGAAGATTTTGAGGGAGAAGGAACCAAGATTGGCATTCTTACCGGAACATATTGGGCCGATGCGGTTTTGGAGAGATATCCGCAGGCGGAAGTTTTGTATTACAATTCTTTCGCGGATGAATACAGCGCCTTGGATTCGGGGGCAATTGATGCGGCTGTGGGTTATGCCAGCTCAAAAGGAGAATTAAAAGAAACTCATCCGGATATTGCTTTTATTGATGATTATTTTAAGATGTATCAGACATCTTTCGGATTGCAAAAAACAGCCAAGGGTGATGCTTTAAAAAAGGAATTTGATGAGTATTTAAAAGGCATCAGAGACAATGGTGACTATGAAAAGCTTTTTGAGAAGTGGGAAGATGAGGACAGACAGGGAAACGTAATAAGAGACTTTGAATTCACAGGTGAAAAAGGTCCTCTTCGCATATGCACGACAGCTATGTGGGAACCCATGACATTCTATTCCGGAAGTGAAATAACGGGAGCATTTATAGAGTTGGCATACGGCTTTTGTGAGGAATACGGATATACTCCGGTATTGGAATGCATTTCGTATTCGGCTTGTATAACAGGTATAGGAAGCGGTTCTTATGACTTGCTTGCTGATACCTTTACAGGTACGGAAGAAAATGCAGTAAGCATAAATGCAACGGCTCCGCTTCTTGATGACCCGATTTATCTTGCCGTAAAGGAAGACGGCGGCAGTAAGGAAGTGCCAAAAGCGCAGGCATTTATTGATAAAATCAAAGATAGTATAAATAGAAACTTCATAAAGGAAGGCCGTTATAAGATGGTGCTTTCGGGCCTTGTGGTGACCCTTTTGCTTTCCGCATTATCGGGAGCTTTCGGAACGGTCCTGGGCGCATTAATCTGCTTTATGCATACAAGAAAAAGCGGTCCGGTTCCCGCCTTTGCACGACTTTATATTAAGGTGTTTCGAGGCTTGCCTTTGTTGGTTTGGTTGATGCTTTTGTGTTATGTTGTATTTAAAGGCAGCGGTCTGTCCGCATTTTGGATATCCGTAATAGCCTTTACCATGGACTTTTCGGCATACAGCGCGGAAATCTTCAGAAGCGGCATAGAAGCTGTTCCGAAGGGCCAGTATATGGCGGCGGAAGCATTGGGATTTAAGCGTGGTCGGGCATTTTTTAAAGTAGTTATGCCTCAGGCATTGGTGCATATTATTCCGGTTTACAGCGGACAATTAATATCCACCATTAAAATGACTTCCATTGCGGGTTATATATCCGTGGAGGAACTGACAAAAGTAACGGACATTATAAGAAGCAGGACCTTTGATGCATTCTTTCCTTTGCTTTTTTCGGCAATAGTATACTTTGTTCTTTCCGTAGTTGTAATAAGGCTGCTTCGCATTGCAGAATCGAAAATAAGGCCTATAAAGCGCAAGATTCCGAAAGAAATAGTTAAGGTTGCGGAAGAATATTCGACACAGGATATGGGAAGATTCGTAAACAACAGCGCAAATGCCGAGAAAAACGAGAAGGAAACTCTTTTGGAGGTTTCGCATCTTAGAAAGAGTTTTGGAGATGTCACGCCGCTAAAAGATGTAAATTGCAAAATTAATAAAGGGGATATAATATCTATAATCGGTCCTTCGGGAACGGGAAAAAGTACCCTTTTATACCTGCTTAACCGACTGATCAAGCCGGATGGCGGAACAGTATATTTTGAAGGAGAAGACACAAGCAGCAAAAATTATGACTTAAGTGCACTCAGAAAAAGGTTGGGAATGGTTTTCCAGTCGTTTAATCTGTTCGGGCACCTAAGCGTTATTGAAAATATTACCCTTGCACAGACATCACTGTTGGGCAGAAGCAAAGCCGATGCGGCGAAGAAAGCAATGGATCTTCTTACAAAGGTCGGCCTTTCCGACAAAGCATTTAATCTGCCGGAAGAACTGTCGGGGGGACAACAGCAAAGAATTGCCATTGTTAGAGCTCTTGCGATGGATCCTCATGTAATTTTGTTTGATGAGCCGACATCGGCTCTTGACCCTACAATGGTGGGAGAAGTGCTGGCGGTGCTTAAGGGCTTGGCAAATGAAGGATGCACCATGTTAGTGGTAACACACGAAATGAACTTTGCCAAGGATGTATCAAACAGAGTATTTTATATGGACCAGGGACTTATATATGAAGAGGGAAGCCCTGAGGAAATATTCAATTCGCCTAAAAAAGAACTTACAAGACGCTTTATCAAGACCATTAAAGTCTTTGAGACGACGATGGATACAAAAGGCTTTGATTATATTAAGTTTATCAGCGACATAAAACAGTTTGGATTTAACAATCTGATTGACAGAAAGAAAGTCCATCATATGCAGATAGTGGCGGAAGAATTGTGCTACAACACTCTGCTTGTGGGACTTGCCAAAGACGAAAAACTTAAGCTTAGCTTTGAGTATAACGAGAAAGACGACGGAGAAGTGTGGATGAAAATAAGTTATGACGGCAAAGAGCAACATCCGCTGGAAGAAATGGATGAAATGTCGCGCGCCATTATACTTGGCGTATGCTACGAAGCAGAGCATAGATACGAAGACGGCAAAAATGTATTAACGGCGAAAATACGCTAAGGAAGTAAGAACAATCAACTATGAAAACAAGAAAAGAAGCGCTGGAATTCGGACTATCCTTTCCGGATA
>CACZQX010000205.1 GCA_902783445.1 uncultured Lachnospiraceae bacterium | reverse complement strand
CTTTAGAGAAAAGTTTGATTTATCTCTTTCAAGGGCTGTTGCCAATTTGAGAATTTTGCTTGAATATGATGTTCCTTTTGTAAAAGTCGGAGGAGACTTTATTTCTTATAAAGCGGCAGATGTACAGGCGGAAATCCATGAGAGTAAAAACGCAATGAATGAATTGGGAGTATCTTTGATTGAAAAAGAATTGATGCTTCCGGGAACACAGCTTAAGAGAAAATACTTGATATTTAATAAGGCTAAGAACACAGCTGAAAAATATCCGAGAAAAGCGGGTATGCCACAGAAAAAACCTTTATAATTATTAAACATAAATCCGAGTAAAAAAAGAATGTTTCACGTGAAACATTCTTTTTTGTTTTTATTTTTTATATTAAATCTTTAACTTCTTCGGCAAGATGATACATACTTTCGTAATCATCAATACAAGATGTATCAACCGCTAATTCGCTGACGGTTTTGGTTGTTGTTGTATTTAAAAATCCTGCAATCTTGCTTGCGAGAAAATATTTACCGTCTTTGGCAAAAGGTAATCCCATTAAAAGACAATACATATTGTATGCAAAAGTTCCGTATACCGGAATAAAGATTGCTTTTCTTAAAATATCTCTGAGTCTTGAAATGTTTTTAACACCGATTTCTTTTTTGTAATCAGGTTCAACCAAAATGAGTTTTTTAAAATTGCCTTCCTCTAAGCATGATGCCATCATTGCAACGGCCGCGGAAGTTTTTAAAGAAACAACCACACATGATTCTTTAATAACATCTTTAATAAAGTCGTTAATCAATTGAACATAAAGATAATTGGTATATATAATAGGAGGTCTTTCGGAAACACCGCATCCTATTAAATCTATGTTGTAGACTGTATAATTTTTCTCCAATTCATCTTGTAAATCTGAAAGAGAATCGGATGATTGACCGTGAAGTAAATCATGTATTAATAAAATCGGTATGCCGGAACCGGACTTGGAATAAGAAATGTCACCATGTTTCCATTTGTAGGTTTTCTCCGGCAATTTTAGTTTGCTTTTAAACCTGTATTCCAAAAAAAGATTTATACCACCAAACAAAACGATTGTAAAAATAAAGAATTTAATTAAATTTTTAAATGCTTTCATTGCTCTTCTCCTTAGCAAATTCTTTTAATAATTATATATCATAGGAAAAAAATAGTAAAGTGAACTTTAAAATGTTCATTATATAAATTCCAATTTTAAATTTTTCGTGGTATAATCTTTTCTAGACATGAACCAAAAAGTTTGGAGGTTTAAATGAAAATCAATTTGGCAACAGCCTTTGTTCAGCCAATCACTCTAATCGGCTTGGAATGTATGTTTTCCGAGATGCCGAACTATCAGCTCGTCAAAGAAGTATATCGTTTTGAGGAACTTATAGATTTATCAAAAACCACGGAAGTAGATGTTATTATTGTTGATGTGGACGGAATGGATACTGAAATGGTAGAAGCAGCTCGAAAACTTAAGAGTGATGCAAGAAAGGCCAGAATCCTATTCTTTGCTTCAAACAAGAGTATTGACCAGCTTACTTGGATTTTGGACTATGGTGTTGAAGGTTATTTATTAAAGGCATCTGAATTAGTACAAATAAAGAAAGCAATTGATACGCTTTATAATAACGGAAATCATATCGAACCGTCTCTTATACCGGCGTTAAACAAAGCGTTACTTGATCGATCCAAGCAGCAAAGCGCGGTCAGAAATCTCACAAGAAGAGAAATGGAAGTGCTTAAGCTTGTTGCGCTCGGAAGTTTTAATAAAGAAATTGCGGATCGTTTAAATATCAGTGAGAGAACCGTTAAAAATCATGTCTCGAACATATTTAAGAAGATCAAAGTTTCTGATAGAACTCAGGCCGCGGTTTTCGCAATTAAAAATGGAATAATAAACATTTAATGTTTCACGTGAAACATTCAGAAAGGGAATAGATGAGTAGGATAATAGCAGTGGCCAATCAGAAAGGCGGGGTTGGCAAAACGACAACAACAATTAATTTGGCAGCGTGCCTCGGTGAAAAAGGTCGATCTGTTCTTATGATAGATGCCGATCCACAGGGAAACGCAACAAGCGGATTGGGACTAAACAAAAACGAACTGGAAAATACGGTTTATGATTTATTCATCAGTGATAAATCCGCGGAAGAATGTATCGTAAAAGATGTTATAAAAAATGTAGACGTGTTGGCATCCAATGTAAATCTAGCGGGAGCGGAGTTGGAGCTCATCGGATATGAAAAAAGAGAGTTTATATTAAAAGAAAAAATAGAAGAAATAAAAGACAACTATGAATATATTATTATCGACTGTCCACCTTCTCTAAATGTTTTAACGGTTAATGCCATGGTGGCAGCAACATCGGTGCTGGTTCCTATTCAATGTGAGTATTACGCACTTGAAGGACTTAGTCAGTTGGTACATACAATTAATTTGGTAAAACAAAGAATTAATCCGAAATTGAATATAGAGGGCGTTGTTTTTACAATGTATGATGCAAGAACAAATCTTTCTTTGGAAGTGGTTGAAAACGTAAAAAACAATCTTAAGCAAAACATTTACAAAACAATAATTCCGAGAAATGTAAAACTTGCGGAGGCGCCAAGCCACGGATTACCTATCTGTAGTTACGATCCAAAATCGTCAGGTGCGGAAAGTTACAGATTGCTTGCCGAAGAAGTTATTAACAAGGCAGAACTTATAGAAGTAAAAGAAATCAAGGAAAGGAAAAGAAAATAATGGCAAAAGCAAAAAAAAGCGGCCTTGGAAAAGGTCTTGATTCTCTTATCCCTGACTCTTTGGGAATTGAAAGCAGCGCGGAGGTTAAACACGAGCCAATCATGATTAAAACAATAGAAATAGAACCAAATAAAAGCCAACCAAGAAGAGAGTTCGACGAGGAAGAACTTGAAAAGCTTGCCGATTCCATCACGCAGCATGGAATTATTCAACCGATTTTGCTTCAAAAAAGAGATGATTATTATGAAATAATTGCCGGCGAACGTAGATGGCGCGCGGCTAAAAAAATCGGTCTCAAAGAAGTTCCCGCTTTGGTCAGAGATTATTCAGAACAAGAGCTTTATGAAATTGCTCTTATTGAAAATCTTCAAAGAAAAGATCTTAATCCGATTGAAGAAGCTCAAGCATACAAACATCTTATTGACGAATACGATTTAACACAGGAAGAAGTTGCAAAGCGTGTTTCAAAAAGCCGTGCAAATATAACAAATATGCTCAGACTGTTAAAACTCGGTGATGAAGTACAAGAACTTGTTTCCGGTGGAAAAATTTCTTACGGACACGCGAGAGCTCTACTTGGTATTTCGGATAGGAAAATACAGTCAAATATTGCAAAAAGAATTGTGGACAAACAATTAAGTGTAAGAGAAACAGAACAACTTGCAAAGAAAGTTGTAGAGGAAAAGAAAAAGAACAAGCCTAAGAAAAAGGCGGAAAAAAGTTTTGTATATAAAGATATAGAAGAGAAAATCACAGAACGCATGGGTACAAAGGTTGTTATTAACGAAAAAGAACCGGGCAAAGGTAAACTTGAGATTGATTATTATTCAGCCGAAGAACTTGAACGTATTTATGATTTACTCATGAGCGTATCACAAACACTATAAGGAGATTTTAAATGGAAAGTCAGATTTTATCAGCTATCGG
>CACZQX010000204.1 GCA_902783445.1 uncultured Lachnospiraceae bacterium | reverse complement strand
ATGCGACTCAAAGCATTGACAGGCTTGGAAAGAGAAAAAATCGAAGACGAATACAAAGAGCTTATGGCTTTGATAAGCGAATTGAAAGCAATCCTTGCGGATGAGAAAAAATTGTTAACTGTTATAAAAGAAGAACTTGCTGTAGTTGCCAACAAATTCGGCGACAGCAGAAGAACATCCATCGGATATGATGAACTCGAAATGACCGATGAAGACTTAATTCCGGACGAAGAAGTTGTTATTACAGCAACACATCTCGGATATGTTAAGAGAATGACACCGGATAATTTCAAGGCTCAGAACCGTGGAGGTAAGGGTATCAGAGGAATCCAGACAATAGAAGATGACTATGTGGAAGATCTTTTCCTTACAAATACCCACAGTAATATATTATTCTTTACAAATTTGGGAAGAGCGTATAGACTTAAAGCATACGAGATACCGGAAGCAGGAAGAAATGCAAGAGGTACCGCAGCGGTTAATCTTATACAGCTTCTTCCGGAAGAAAAGGTAACGGCCGTAATTACTCTTAATGAGTTTGATGAAGATTCATATCTCTTAATGGCTACAAAAAACGGTATTGTTAAGAAAACACCGCTTATGGAATACAGCAAGATAAGAAGAAACGGTCTTCAAGCCATTTCACTTCGTGATGGTGACGAACTTATAGAGGCAAAATATACAAACGGTAAAAATGACGTATTCCTTGTAACCAAGAAGGGTATGGCAATCAGATTCAACGAAAAGGATGTAAGACAAACCGGACGTACATCTATGGGTGTAATCGGTATGAGACTCGGAGTTGATGACGAATTGGTTGCAATGCAGCTTGAAATTCAAGGCGATTGTTTACTTTTCGCAAGTGAAAACGGCATGGGTAAACGAACGAAAACGTCGGAATTCTCTCCTCAAAGAAGAGGCGGAAAAGGCGTTAAATGTTATAAGATAACTCCAAAGACAGGCGATCTTATTGCTGCAAAAGCGGTAACCGATGAAAATGATATTATGCTTATCACCAATGAGGGAATCATAATAAGAATGGCTGCAGCCGATATTAATGTTATTGGCAGAAGCACATCGGGAGTTAAGCTTATAAGGTTGGAAGAAGATGTCAAAGTTGCCGGAATGGCCAAGACTTATCATGAAGATGAAGTTGAAGAATCTGAAGATGATGAGGAAACAAGCGACAATGACGGGGGAAATGAATAGTCAAGTACAGACTTAAGCGAGAGGAGTGTGTTTTATGGATTTTTTCAACGAAGACGACTTAAAAGAAATCAATGAGCAGCTTAAAGAAAACTCAGTAGATGGCGAACAAGTTATTGAAGAAACGGAAGAAATGAAAGCTGCAAGAAAAAGATATGAAAATTATATCTTAAAAAATAAAAAGGATTGATATCCAACTACAATGGGGTGTGTTTTTTAAAGAACACACCCCAATATTTTGTGGTTTTCGGTTGACTATAAGCCCCCCTTCCTTTATAATATTATAAAGGTGCGTAGGGTGGTATAATGAATAACAGGTATATTAAAGATTTTAGTGAATATAACGATAATCTTTGCAATCTGGCAATTTCAAAAGAAAATGTCAGACGTATTTATTACTCTTCTTTTATCTTTATAATTCTTGGCATAGTTCTCGCCATAATATCAAAAAGCGGAATAAATGACAATATGGCAAGCACAAAGTATTTCGGAATAGTAATAACCGAGATAGTTTCTTCTGTTATTTTTGCCTTTCTTTCAAGATTATTAATTAAACAAAAGCAAAAAAGTAAATTTAAAATACTAACCCTTATTTTTTGGGTTTATTTGATATTTCTTGCGGAAGTATTTTCTTTGGAAGCAGCAAGACCTTTCGGTGCATTGATGCCGATTTTTATAGTAATCGTATCTCTTGCCATGCTTCCGATTTTTCATAAGATTGAAATAGGCGTACTTGCGGGACTTCAGCTTATAGCAATGCTTATAAGTGCGGTATTCGAAAAAATAACATTTTCGGAAATAGTATACGGAATAATGTTTTTATGTATTTGCGTAATGACTTCAATGATTCGCTACAATAACTACAGACTTAATTTCAGATACAAATCGAAATTGGATGTGGCAATAAGACAGTCCGAAACCGACAAGCTTACCGGACTTTTAAACAGAAGAGGCTTGGAGCGCGGTGTCTACGATTTATGGGAAATGTGGATACAAAACAAAACAAATATTGCCGTAATAATGCTTGATATAGATAATTTCAAAAAATATAACGATGCATTTGGTCATATGCAAGGCGATGCATGTCTAAGACAGGTATCCTCGGAAATAAGATCGGCAATTCGCAAAAACATAGATTTTGCCGCAAGAGTGGGCGGAGAAGAATTCTTAATCGTTTTAAGCGATATATCCGCAAGCAATGCGGTAACCTGGATTAAGAGATTAAAAGCAAATATCGAAAATCTGATGATTACTCAATCAAGTAAAAACTTCTTACCTTACGTAACGGTTAGTAGCGGGCTTATTTGCACAAGTCCAAGCAGAAGCGTAAGATTTGATAATTTATACAATCTGGCGGATCAGGAATTATACAACGCCAAAGAAAGCGGAAGAGCTTGCTTCTCATATAAAGGCAAGATTTACGACCAGCGAATCCCATCGGATTACGGCTATGCAAAAGTAGCAAATTTTGACGGAAGATTCAGAATTTAAACAAAGAAAATATAATTGTGGTTTTTAATATAAAAAACAAGCTTTACCTTATTGTTAGGTGAGGCTTGTTTTTTTTTATAAAACAAAATATATAATACAATTTTTGTTTATTTTAGTGATATTTTTTTAATCAAAAATTTTTAAGTAAAAACTATCGGTAAAAATATAGCAAATTTTAAATAGAGGATAAAGTTGGCAAACCATAAAATAGTCAGTGGATAAACTTATCGGAGGATGTAAAGATGGGAATTAAAACAAGTGTAAGCTTATACAGTTTACAATATCAATATCTTCTTGGAAAAATGAATCTCGATGAAATTATCGGATTTGTTAAAACAACCGGAGCGGACGGTATCGAGCTTTTGCCGGATCAGATGCTTCACGGAACACCTACACCAACTGAGGAAACTTACGAAATGTGGGATAAAATCATTGCAAAGCATAAAATCGGACTTGCATGTGATGATATTTTTTTGAATACTAACCTTTATTTGAATAGAACCCTTACTAAAAGAGAGTGCGTTGATTTAATGAAGCAGGAAATCCTCATGGCACACCGCCTTGGTTTCAAAGCAATGAGACTTGTGTCCTTTATACCTGCTTGGATTCTCGCACCTTGCCTTGAAACTGCAGAAAAGTACGATGTATCAATGAACATTGAGATTCACGGAGGCTTAGGTTTCGACTGTCCTAAGACCGAAGAATATATTAATGAAATGATGCGTTTAGATTCTCCATATGTAGGAATTGTTCCGGATACAGGTCTTTTCTGCAGAAGGGCTCCAAAGATTGTTACAGAGTATTGCGACAGCATGTTTGGCCTTAATCCGGATCTTGTAAAATACGTTGACGAAGTATTTGCAAGCGGCACTGACTTTTTCGCATTATCGGAAAAAATCGGCATTGATATGGATCCGAAGCTTAAATCACTTATTAAGTGTCCGGGTGACGAATTCTATGCAAGAAACTTAAACGGATATGAAAACAGACCGCTTTCATGTATGGATGGTCTTGAAAAATATATTAAACACTTCCACTTCAAACTTTATCGTATGGAAGAAGACGGCACGGAATGTGCAATCAACTTCAGAGAAGTGCTTGAATATCTGCACAAGTTTGGATACGAAGGATATGTTTCAACAGAGTACGAAGGAAACAGATGGATTCTTCCGGGCAATGAAATTCCCGAAAAAGAGCAGGTTATGGCTCATCAAAAACACATTCAGGGAATTATTAGAGAGCTTGAAGCTTAAGGAGGAAAAAAGATGTTTGATAATAACGTATTTATAGAGGGTACATGCAAAAATGTCGAAGAAAACGGCAAGATAATCGGATTTGAAATGCAGACCCATATTACATATTACAGAGGAATACCTCTTTCCATGGTAAATTACATGGAAGTGGAAGTTGACGGCAAAAAGATTCCTCGTGAAGATTTACGAATCGCTGTTGATGAATTTGATTGGTTTACTCTTAAGGAGATGGAAACCGTCACCACCATTAAGTGGGAGTACGGCACACCGGCAACCGTCAGAGTTCTTATGGACGGCGGTCTTACACCTGGTGAGCATGATGTTAAGCTTACTGTTTGTACCAGAACAGCTTACATTCCGATACCTATCGAAGGTGTCATGACAAGAAAGGTTACAATACATTAATTCATATTTTTGCTTTAT
>CACZQX010000203.1 GCA_902783445.1 uncultured Lachnospiraceae bacterium | reverse complement strand
GCACCGATATGCTCGCCTCCTGTGCGAGCCATTGTGCCGATTTCCTCTATGCAACTTTCGTATGTGTAACCGAAAGCTTTTTGCTGGCGTAAAAGGTCATTTCCCGTATATTCTTTAATCCTTGTATTAGGAATATGTACTTTGCTTAAAGGAAGAAGGTTGCTGTCAAGCCATTCGCCGTATGGCTCCTTCTTCGCATATATTTCTTTGATTTCTTCATCCGTGTAGATTTTGTTTTTAACAGTATCTATAAGGAGCATTTTGCCCGGATGAAGACGTTCTTTTTTAACAACATGTGCTTCGTCCAGATCAAGCACACCTACTTCGGATGAAAGGATAAGTCGTCCGTCATCCATAAGATAATATCTTGAAGGACGAAGACCGTTTCTGTCCAAGATTGCGCCCATTACATCGCCGTCCGAGAAAAGGATTGATGCAGGGCCGTCCCATGGTTCCATCATGGTTGCATAATATTGATAGAAGTCTCTTATTTCCTGAGAAATAGTGTCATTGTGTGTCCATGGTTCAGGAATAAGAATCATAGCTGCAAGTGCAGGCTCCATACCGCTCATAACGAAGAATTCCAAAGCATTGTCAAGTCTTGCGGAGTCTGAACCTTCCGTATTGATTACAGGCAAAATCTTTGTCATTTCCTCTGTTGTAAAACCTGTAGCTTTGATTGTCTCTTCTCTTGCACACATTTTGTCCACATTACCTTTGATGGTGTTAATCTCACCGTTGTGAACAATCATGCGGTTTGGATGCGCTTTTTCCCAGCTTGGATTTGTGTTTGTCGAAAAACGCGAATGAACCATTGCAATGGCTGATTTATAAGCAGGATCCTGAAGGTCACTGAAAAATGTACGTAACTGACCGACAAGGAACATTCCCTTGTAAACGATAGTTCTGCATGAAAGCGAAACCACATATGAATTGTCATTACTCTGTTCAAATACACGTCTTACAATGTAAAGTTTTTTATCAAATTCGAAATCCGTTTTGATGTTTTCCGGTTTTTCGATAAAAACCTGATATATGGAAGGCATGCATTCTCTAGCCTTTGAGCCCAAAACCTCTTCATGGTTGGGAACTTTCCTCCAGCCAAGGATTTTTAAATCTTCCTTTTCGGTAATTACTTCAAACATTTTCTGCGCGCGCATACGCTTAAGCTCGGAATCCGGAAAGAAAATCATACCAACCCCGTACTGCCTTGCCTCTCCAAGTTCAATGCCGTCCGCTTTGCAGACTTTCTTGAAGAAGTCGTGTGGAATCTGTGTAAGAATACCTACGCCGTCACCGGTTTTTCCTTCGGCATCCTTACCTGCTCTGTGTTCAAGGTTTTCAACAATACTTAAGGCATCTTCCACCAGTTTGTGGTCGCGTTTGCCCTTAATGTTTACCACCGCACCGATTCCACAATTATCATGTTCAAATTCTTTGCGATATAATGTCTTATAATTACCCATATGTCCTCCTTTTCTCTACATGTCCCAATTAATAATCTTCGAAGAACCTCTCATACCAGATTAAGAACATATATACATTCCATATATGTCTGCTGTAATCTGCTTTCCCCAATTTGTGTTCATCCAAAAGCTTAATAAGTTCTTTTGTGTTAAAGAACTGTTCGGCTTCTTTGCTTTCAAAAGCTTTTTTTACTATTTCATAGTATTTGTCTGATTTAAGCCAAATTCTGATTGGCACCGGAAAGCCCAATTTTTTCTTTGTGCTTACCTTGCTTGCAAGGTCTTTGGCCGCTGCTTTTCTGAAAGCAAGCTTTGTATTTTCATCGCTTACCTTATATTTTGAAGGAATGGTTTTTGCAAGTTCAAAAACCTCTCTGTCAAGGTAAGGAACCCTGCTTTCAAGGCTGTGGGCCATGCTCATCTTGTCCGCTTTAAGTAAGATGTCGCCAATAAGCCAGAAGTTTAAGTCGATGTATTGCATCTTTGAAATATCATCAAGGTTTTTTACTTTGTTATAAAAGCCCTTTGTAATGTATTCCGGCTTAGACCCTTTGCTTTTATATTTTAAAACTTTATCTCTTTGCTTCTTTGTAAAAATATAAGCATTTCCGATAAAGCGTTCTTCTACTGATTTGCTTCCTCTTACAAGGAAGTTTTTGCCTTTTACACCTTTTGGTATAACAGCTGAAATGCCTGCAGCCGCTTTCCTCAAAGGCTTTGGTATTTTTTGATATCCCTTTAATGACAAAGGCTCGTGATAAATGTTATAGCCACCGAAAAATTCATCCGCCCCTTCGCCCGAAAGCACAACTTTTACATGCTTTGCAGCCTCTCTGTCAACAAAGTAAAGGGCTGCGGCCGCAGGGTCCGCCAAAGGCTCATCCATGTAATATTGGATGTTTGAAAGCTCCTTCCAAAACTCCTCCGTGGAAATAATTGTGCTGATGTTTTCGATGCCTACAGCTTTTGACAGCTCTTGGGCATAAGGAATTTCATTATATTTTTCATAATCAAAACCAACGGTAAATGTTTTTGCACCTCCGAAATTTGCCACCACGTAGCTTGAATCCACGCCGCTTGATAAAAGAGATGCCACCTCGACGTCGCTGACCATATGGTATTTGATTGATTCCTTTACTGTTTTTTCTATATCATTTGCAAATTCTTCAAATGACTTATCTTCTCTCGGGCAAAGCATAGGGTCGAAATATCTTAATACAGTCATTTTGCCTTCTTTAATTGTCATATAATGACCGGGCATAAGCTTGAATATTCCTTTGAAAAAAGTCTCGGGCAAGACCGAATATTGAAATGACATATACTCTTCCAAAGCTCTTAAGTTTACCTCTTTGGAAACGGCGGGATGCTTTAAAATTGCCTTGATTTCAGAGGCGTAAATCATCCCCTTGTCCAAAGGATAATAATAAAAAGGCTTGATTCCGAACATATCCCTTGCGGCAAAGAGGGATTTTTCTTTAATATCCCAAATCACAAAAGCGAACATGCCTCTGAGTTTCTTTAAAATGTCTTTGCCGTATTCCTCAAATCCGTGAAGTATTACTTCCGTATCGGATTTGCTGCTGAAAATATGTCCTTTATTTTCAAGGTCCGATTTCAATTCTTTATAGTTGTAAATCTCGCCGTTAAATGTAATAACTTTTGTTTTATCTTCGTTAAAAATCGGCTGATCGCCGCCTTCAAGGTCGATAATTGAAAGGCGAACAAATCCCATGCTCATATCCGCATCGAGAAAAGTTCCGTCACCGTCCGGGCCTCTGTGTCTTATTGCATCCATCATGCTTTTTAAGACTTCTTCCCTTTCGGCCAATTCATCCTTATAGTTTAAAAATCCGGCTATTCCACACATGTTAATATCTCCTGTTTAAAATTGATTTTTCTTGTCATATAAGTAATTTTAACATGTATGAAGCATATTTAATGCACTTTCTATGAAGCCTTTAAATAACGGATGTGGTTCATCGGGACGTGATTTAAACTCCGGATGCGCCTGCGTTGCAACAAAAAAGGGATGGTTAAGTAATTCTATTGTTTCAACGATTCTTCCGTCCGGGGAAAGTCCCGAAAGAACCATACCGTTATCTTCCAATACTTGCCTGTAATCGTTGTTGACTTCGTATCTGTGTCTGTGTCTTTCCGCTATTTCTTTATGTCCGTAAAGGTCATAAATTTTTGTTCCTTCTTTTAAGACACAAGGATATGCACCAAGTCTTAATGTACCGCCTAAGTTTTCAACATTTACCTGATCAGGCATAAGGGCGATTACAGGATTTGATGTATCAGGCGCAAATTCAATGCTTGCCGCATCTTTAAGGCCTGCCACATTACGGGCAAATTCCACTATTGCAAGCTGCATTCCCAGGCAAATGCCAAGGAATGGAATATTATTTGTTCTTGCATAATTAATTGCAATGATTTTGCCCTCTATACCGCGGCTTCCAAATCCGCCGGGTACTAAAATACCGTTAACATCATGAAGGTATTCGTCTATTGTTTCAGTGGTTAATTTTTCGGAATCAACCCATCTTATGTCAACCAATGTTTTATTTGCCACACCGGCATGTTTTAACGCCTCGGCAACGCTTAAGTAAGCATCATGAAGTTCCACATATTTTCCAACCAGAGCGATACTTACTTCATCTTCGGCATGTTCCGAGTTGTAAACCATTTGCTTCCATTTATCCAAATCAGGCTCGGGACAATCAATCTTAAGGCATTCGCAAACTGCCTGTGCCAAATGTTCTTTCTCCATCATAAGAGGAACTTCGTAAAGTGACGGAGCATCAAGATTCTGAAGAACATGCTCCGGCTTAACGTTACAGAAAAGAGCTATTTTTTCTTTCATATGCTCGTCTATCGGATAGTCCGAACGGCAAACCAAAATATCCGGCCAAATACCCATACTTTGCAGGTTCTTAACGCTCATCTGTGTCGGCTTTGTTTTCATCTCACCCGAAGCCTTAAGATAAGGAATGAGAGTTACCTGAATCATAATGGCGTTTTCTCTGCCCACTTCCGCCTGAAATTGTCTGATAGCTTCAAGGAAAGGCTGGCTTTCGATATCACCGACGGTTCCGCCGATTTCAATAATCGAAATAATATCTTCGCTGTCATCCTTAGGTCTGTAAAATCTGCTTTTTATTTCGTTTGTTATATGAGGAATAACTTGAACGGTTCCGCCGCCGTAATCTCCGTGGCGCTCTTTGTTAAGAACCGTCCAATAGATTTTTCCGGTTGTGACATTTGAGTTTTTATCAAGGCTTTCGTTGATAAAACGCTCGTAATGTCCCAGATCCAAGTCGGTTTCCGTACCGTCGTCCGTTACAAAAACCTCACCGTGTTGAATTGGGTTCATCGTGCCCGGATCCATATTGATATACGGATCGAATTTTTGCATGGTTACCTTATAACCTCTTGCTTTTAACAATCTTCCCAGCGACGCTGCCGTTATTCCTTTTCCGAGTCCGGAAACAACACCGCCTGTTACAAATACATACTTAACCATTTTTTACCATCCCTTCTTAATATGCGGCCAAAAAGCCGATTGAAAATTTTTTGTTATTAAAACTTCTATTATTTACCGCTGTCGCCATAGTTTTTGAGAACTCTGGCCGACGGATCGTCTACATCACAGTTTTCCCAAGATTTGTTTGGCATCCAAAAATCAACTATCATGTGTGCCTGTCCCGGATAATACTCTTCGAACAAATCTCTGTATAACAATGATTCTTTTGTAAAAGGCTTTGAAAAATCATATTTTGCAATGCCCTTTTCATAATCTTCATCGCTGTATTTTTCCTCAGCATAGGCTTTTAAATAATCAACCATTGAATGGCCTACCGCATCGGAAAACGCTGCTTTTTCACGCATCAGAATGCTCTCCGGTAAATAATCCCCCACAAAAGCATGTCTGAGTAAGTATTTACCTTTGTTGTAGACATTCATCTTCTTTTCCGGATTGATGCTCATTACGTAAGATACAAAATCAAGATCTCCGAAAGGAACTCTTGCCTCAAGAGAGTTTACGCTTATGCAGCGGTCCGCACGAAGTACATCGTACATATGAAGCTCGCGTATTCTTTTTGCGGATTCTTCCTGAAATTCTTTTGCATTAGGTGCGAAATCCGTATATTTATATCCAAACAATTCGTCTGATATTTCTCCCGTAAGAAGTACTTTTACATCAGTCTGTTCATGAATTGCCTTGCAAATAAGATACATTCCTATGCTGGCACGAATTGTTGTAATATCGTAGGTTCCAAGGATTTTAACCACCTCAGGCAGAGCCTTTATAACATCTTCTTTTGTAATTATTATTTCTTGATGGTCGCTTCCTATAAAGTCCGCAACCTCCTTGGCATATTTTAGGTCGATTGCATCGGTACTCATTCCGATGGCAAATGTCTTAATCGGTTTGTTTAAAAGCTTTGCGGACACTGCACAAACAAGTGATGAATCAAGTCCGCCGCTAAGCAAGAATCCAAGAGGTGCATCCGCATCAAGACGTTTTTCTATTCCTTTAATGAGTTTGTCTTTAATGTTTGCACAAATTGTTTCCACATCATCATCCACGACTTTTGTAACTTCAGTCATATCGCGGTAGCATATAAATTTCCCGTCTTTGTAGTAGTGTCCCGGTGGGAAAGGCATTACCTTCCCTCCAAAGCCGATTAAATCTTTTGGTTCGCTTGCAAATGCAATGCCCCCATCTTCAAACTCCGTGTAATAAAGAGGTCTGATACCAATCGGATCTCTGGCGGCAATTATTTCTTTGCTTGCCTCATCATATATAATCAGCGCGTATTCGGCGTCCAACATTTTGAACATTTCGCATCCGTATTTCTCATACATCGGAAGAAGCACTTCGCAATCCGAATCGCTTTTAAATTCGTATTCTTTTTCAAGTTCTTTTTTAATCGGTCTGAAACCGTAAATCTCTCCGTTGCAAACACAATATTTTTTTTCCAGTGCGAAAGGCTGCATACCTGCGCATGACAAGTCCATTATTGCCAATCTTTGAAAACCCAGTATTGCTCCGTCAAGTTCCAAAATCCTACTCTTGTCGGGACCTCTGGAAATAGTATTATTGAAATTATTCTTAAAGTCCTCGACTTTCATAGAATTTCCGAGATATCCCATTATTGAGCACATTTTGTTTTCCTCCTGTTGATTTTTATTGAAAAGTTTTTGAATATAACAAAAGAGACAAAGATTCCGCAATTCGCGGGACATCTTTGTCTCTCAATGCTACTATATTACAATCAACCATATAGATTGTCAATAACTTTTTATAAATATATTATTTTTCAATATCACCTGTCCAGTCTATAATTCCACCAAACTCGTATACATTTGTATATCCGATATTTGCAAGCTTTTCGGCTGCTTCTTTACTTCTTCTTCCGCTTCTGCAATATACTAAAATAATTTGCTCCAAATCAGGCAATTCTTTCGGCTGCTCGCTTGAAATGCTTTCGTTTGGAATAAGAATCGCTCCCGGAATGTGACCTTCTTTATATTCATCAGCACGACGAACATCCACAATAACATGACCATCGTCTTTTTCCATCATGAGCTTTGCTTCTTCTTGTGATATTTGTTTATAACTGTTTGCCATTTCGCTTTCCTCCGTAGTAATTTCTTCGCCGCTTTCAACTTTTGATTCTGTTTTGTTCTCATTGCAAGCCGTAAGTGTAAATGCTGCTAAAGCCAAAATAATCAGCCATATTTTTTTCATTTTCGGATCCTCTTTTATTAAGATTTAGCTCAATTAAATTTTACTCAATCTATTATTTCATAAACAGCCCAACTTGTCAATAATAATTCTCTAAGCATAATTATTTGTGCAATCGAGTAGGAGGGAGATTCTAATAATCTCCCGACCTCTCACACCGCCGTACGTACGGTTCCGTATACGGCGGTTCAATCAACTTGACAAGTAACACATCTTTCGGTGTAGTAATCTAACATTGAGACTAATCCAAAGCGGGTTAGTCTTTCTTTGTTTATCGCAAAGTTCAT